>NZ_NUQC01000013.1:0-175216 GCF_002585125.1 Bacillus sp. AFS029533
CGTTTTTTAGTCTACATGCAGTTTTAACAATTTAATTGCAGATTCACTAGATTTAATTGCAGATTCTCTAATTTTATTTGCAGTTCGCCATTTATTTGCAGTCGGCCGTTTATTTGCAGCTATTCAGCTCTTATTAGCTCAGATGGATCTGGATTCTTTACTTGCACTACCCTAAGATTTATTTGCAGCTATTCAGCTCTTATTAGCTCAGATGGATCTGGATCCTTTACTTGCACTACTCTAAGATTTATTCGCAGTCGGCCGCTTACTTGCAGCTATTCAGCCCTTATTAGCACAGAGGATTCCTATACTTGCACTACTTCAGACCAACAAAGAAAAAGAGGGTTGCCTAAATAATGGGCTACCCTCTTTTTGTTATCATACGATAAGAATTTCAATGTTTAATCATTATAGGCTCCAGTTAACACCTCACTTACAAAAGAATCGTTTTCCCATTCTTCATAAGAGAAATCTACTGAATACTCCTGATCGGATTTTTCGTCTTTAATCTGAATGTCAAAATGATTACTCATTACTTTCAACACTTCATTGATTTCGTTAACAGTCCCATTAATTTGTAAAGTAGCCATTTTTACTCGCCTCCGATTTTAATTTACAGAAAATTCTGTTTAAAGTAACCATATGATAATCCTTTTAAAAACATTTTTCAAGAGTAAAATTTTGTCGAAAAATTATTTTGAAAAAATGTAAAGGTTTTCATTGTTGATATACCAATATTTATACGACATTTGAATAAATTATGAATTTAAAATTTTCTAAAAACTTGTTGATTAATTTCGTAGATTGGAATAAAGTAAGTACAAATATTTTAACTCTTGAGGAGGATTAACCGTGACAGAGCAACAGATTTTTTTAAATGGTGAATTCGTTCAAAAACAAGATGCAAAAGTTTCTGTATATGATCATGGATATCTATATGGAGATGGAGTATTCGAAGGGATTCGCGTATATGATGGCAATGTATTTCGCTTAAAAGAACATCTCATTCGATTATATGAATCAGCAAAATCAATTTTATTAACAATTCCTTATTCATTAGAAGAGTTAACACAAATTGTTGTTGATACAGTAAATCGAAATAATTTACATAGTGGTTATATTCGACTCGTCGTCTCAAGAGGAGAAGGGAATCTTGGATTAGATCCAACTTCTTGTCCAAGAGCAAATGTAGTTGTCATTGCTGAACAACTAGCACTGTTTCCACAAGAACTATACGAAAATGGTATGGAAATTGTAACAGTAGCAACGAGAAGAAATCGAAGTGATGTATTAAATCCACAAATTAAATCTTTAAATTACTTAAATAACATATTAGTAAAAATTGAAGCGAAACTAGCTGGTGTTCAAGAAGCACTAATGCTAAACGATCAAGGCTTTGTAGCTGAAGGTTCAGGAGATAATGTCTTTTTAGTAAAAGGCAATAGGCTAATTACTCCACCGAGTTCAGCTGGTGCATTAGAAGGAATTACTCGAAATGCAATTATGGAATTAGGTGACACATTAGGTTACGAAGTTGAGGAAAAATTGTTCACTAGACATGATGTTTATATTGCCGATGAGGTTTTCTTAACTGGAACAGCGGCTGAAGTAATTGGCGTATCTAAGGTAGATGGACGAGTGATTGGTGATGGAAAACCAGGACCAAATACACAAAGATTATTAAAAGCATTTCGTCAATTAGTAGTAGAAGATGGAGAAAAAATTTACGTAAAACAAGGGTGATAAATTGTGCGAAGTGACATGATCAAAAAAGGAATCGACCGCGCGCCTCATCGTAGCTTATTACTAGCTGCAGGCGTAAAAGAGGAAGATTTTAATAAACCATTTATAGCGATTTGTAATTCATATATTGATATTGTTCCAGGTCATATTCATTTAAGGGAAATGGCAGATGTTGTAAAACAAGCGATTCGAGATGCTGGTGGCGTTCCATTTGAGTTTAATACGATTGGTGTCGATGATGGAATTGCAATGGGTCATATCGGAATGAGGTATTCTTTACCAAGTAGGGAAATCATTGCCGATGCAGCCGAAACTGTTATTAATGCACATTGGTTTGATGGCGTATTTTATATGCCAAACTGCGATAAAATCACACCAGGAATGCTAATGGCAGCTGTTCGTACAAATGTACCAGCAGTTTTTGTATCAGGTGGACCAATGGCAGGAGGATTATCTAAAGATGGAAAGGCTCTATCTCTTGCTTCAGTATTTGAAGGTGTAGGTGCTTTTAAATCAGGAAAAATGAGTGTAGAAGAATTACTCGATATTGAAAAGTCAGCATGTCCTACATGTGGATCATGTTCTG
The DNA here is from genome assembly GCF_002585125.1 of Bacillus sp. AFS029533. Taxonomy (NCBI): domain Bacteria; kingdom Bacillati; phylum Bacillota; class Bacilli; order Caryophanales; family Bacillaceae; genus Bacillus; species Bacillus sp. AFS029533. The sequence continues at coordinate 2,330 of NZ_NUQC01000013.1, forward strand.
GAATGTTTACAGCAAATTCAATGAATTGCATTATGGAGATGCTTGGTGTAGCACTACCATATAACGGAACAATACTTGCAACTAGTAAAGACAGACATCAATTAATCCGTGATGCAGCTGTTCATCTAATGGATTGCATTGAAAACGATATAAAACCAAGAGATATTATTACAAAAGAGGCAATTGATGATGCATTTGCACTAGATATGGCAATGGGTGGATCGACAAATACTGTTTTACACTTAATGGCCATCGCAAATGAAGCAGGTGTTGATTACGACTTAAAGGATATAAATGAAGTAGCTAGAAGAGTACCTTATTTATCTAAAATTAGTCCAGCTTCGCACTATTCAATGCATGATGTTCATTTAGCAGGTGGTGTTCCAGCAATTATTAAAGAACTTACTACCATTCCTGGAGCAATCAATAGTGACCGCATTACAATTACTGGCAAAACGTTATTCGAGAATGTGCAAGAGGCTACAATCACCAATAGTGAAGTGATTCGTAAAAAAGAAAATCCTTATTCACAAACAGGCGGATTATCGATCTTACATGGGAATCTAGCCCCAGACGGTGCAGTTATTAAAGTTGGAGGTGTTGACCCTTCAATCCAAACCTTTATTGGTGAAGCAATTTGTTTTAATTCACACGATGAAGCAGTTGAAGCGATTGACAATGGTCTCGTTAAAGAGGGTCATGTCGTTGTCATTCGATATGAGGGTCCAAAAGGTGGACCTGGAATGCCTGAAATGCTTGCACCAACTTCATCAATTGTCGGAAGAGGTTTAGGAACAAAAGTTGCGTTAATTACAGATGGTCGTTTTTCAGGTGCTACAAGGGGTATTGCAATCGGGCATATTTCTCCAGAAGCGGCTGAAGGTGGACCAATTGGATGTATTGAAGATGGCGATGAAATCATAATCGATCTTTTATCAAGAAGTATCACATTATCAGTTTCAAACGAAACGTTAGAATCTCGTAAATCATCATATAAATTACATGAACCAAAAGTTAAAACGGGTTATTTAGCAAGATATGCAAAGTTAGTTACTTCTGCTAATACAGGTGGAATATTAAAAATATGAAAAAGCATTGAAAGAGAAAAGTAGTTATGAAAAGGATCTTCAGAGAGTCGGTGGCTGGTGTGAACCGATGACCTTGATTAATGAAACTCACTCTTGAGTGTCAGGCTGAATTAATTTGTAATGTAAGTCTGAACGTTGGTCACGTTATAGCCAGATTTTGGTTAGCCAAAATCCCAAAGTTAGGTTATTAACCTAAGAAGAAGGGTGGTACCGCGAAAAGTCTTTCGCCCCTTCAGCATCTGCTGAAGTGTGGAGTTATGGCTTTTTTTATTGCGAATAAATGGGTAAATTTTATCCGAAAATGGAGGGAAAAGTAGAAATGAGTCATCATTCGATGAGAACTCTGTCAAAAGAATTGTCAGGTGCAAATTTACTAATTGATGCTTTGAAAAATGAAAATGTTGAAATGATTTTTGGTTACCCTGGAGGGGCAGTATTACCATTATATGATGCACTTTATGATGCTGATATTCCTCACATTCTAGCAAGGCATGAACAAGGGGCCATCCACGCTGCAGAAGGATATGCACGAGTAACTGGCCGACCAGGAGTTGTCATCGCAACAAGTGGTCCAGGTGCTACAAACGTCGTTACTGGTTTAGCAGATGCAATGATGGACTCATTACCACTAGTTGTTTTTACTGGTCAGGTTGCTACAAATGTAATCGGAACGGATGCCTTTCAAGAAGCAGATGTTATCGGAATTACAATGCCAGTTACAAAGCATAACTACCAAGTGCGTAATGTTGAAGATGTTCCACAAATCGTAAAAGAAGCATTCCATATTGCTTCAACAGGCCGTCCAGGTCCAGTCGTCATCGATCTACCAAAAAATATGATGGTTGAAAAAGGAGTGAAAAAGGAAGAAGTAGAAGTTCAATTACCAGGTTATCAACCGACTTATGAACCAAATTATCTTCAAATTACAAAGTTAATAGGAGCAATTGAAAAAGCTAAAAAACCAGTCGTATTAGCTGGAGCAGGAATATTACATGCAAAAGCAGCAGATGAGTTTACTGAATTTATCAAAAAGTTCAATATCCCAGTTGTAAATACGCTTTTAGGTCTAGGTGGATTTCCAGCAAATGAGGAGTTATTCCTAGGAATGGGGGGCATGCACGGAACTTATACCGCAAATATGGCAATGTATGAAAGTGATTTACTAATTAACATCGGAGCAAGATTTGATGATAGGTTAACGGGTAATTTAGCACACTTTGCTAAAAATGCGGTTGTAGCACATATCGATATCGATCCTGCCGAAATAAACAAAGTTATTCCGACAAATATTCCAATCGTTGGATGTGCTAAGGAAGTTCTGAAAGTGCTATTAAAACAAAAAATAGATAAACAAAATCATAGTGAATGGTTAGAACTACTTAAAAGTCGTAAAGAAGCTTTTCCTTTACAGTATGAACAAAGTAGAGAAGTCATTAAACCACAAACTGTCTTAACTTTACTTCATTCGATTACAAATGGGAAAGCAACGATTTCCACAGATGTAGGTCAACATCAAATGTGGGCGGCTCAGTATTATCCTTTTAACGATCCACATAAATGGATTACTTCAGGTGGACTCGGAACGATGGGATTTGGTTTACCAGCTGCAATCGGAGCACAATTTGCAAAGCCTGATGAATTAGTTGTAGCGATTGTAGGTGATGCCGGTTTCCAAATGACATTGCAAGAATTGAGCATGATCAAGGAACATAATCTACAAGTTAAAATTTTAATATTAAATAACGCAGCTTTAGGAATGGTAAGACAGTGGCAATCAGCCTTTTATAATGACCGCTTCTCTAGTTCTCTATTAGACTGCCAGCCTAGTTTCACAAAACTTGCTGAAGCTTACGGTATTAAAGGGATGACAATCTCAGATCCAAATTTAGTTGAAAGTCAATTAAGAGAAGCAATTGAGTTTGATGGCCCAGTTTTAATTGATTGTCGAGTTCATCAAGCTGAAATCGTTACACCAATGGTACCACCTGGTAAAGGAATCCATGAAATGGAAGGGGTGAAATAATGAAACGAGTCATTACATCGACTGTATTAAATAACAGTGGCGTACTTAACCGAATTACAGGAGTGATCTCGAGAAGACGCTTTAATATCGAAAGTATTTCTGTAGGACATACAGAACAAGATCATATTTCAAGAATTACGTTTGTCGTTCATGTAGAGGATTTACAACAGGTTGAACAACTGATTAAACAGCTTCACAAGCAAATTGATGTGATAAAAGTAGCAGATATAACAGAAGAATCAGTTATTGCTAGAGAACTAGCCTTAATAAAGGTAAGTACAAATGCAGCTACAAGAAATGAAATATATAGTCTAATTGAACCATTTAGAGCCTCAGTTATTGATGTAAGCCGTGATCAGATTGTCGTTCAAGTAACTGGTACTTCTGATAAGGTAGAGGCTTTGATTGAGTTATTAAGACCTTTCGAACTAAAAGAAATAGCTCGAACAGGTGTAACCGCATTTACTAGATCCGCTAAACATAAGGAGCATGCTCAAAAGCTACTCTCTTATTAAATAAAAAAATAAAACTAAAATAATTGGAGGAATTTGAAAATGGCTAAAGTATATTATGGTACAGACGTAAAGGAAAATGTATTAGTAGGGAAAACGATTGCAGTAATTGGTTATGGATCTCAAGGTCACGCACATGCTTTAAATTTACATGAGAATGGTCATAAAGTAGTTGTTGGTTGTCGCCCTGGAAAATCATGGGACGCTGCAGCAAATGACGGACTACATGTAACTACAGTTGCAGAGGCTTCAAAAGCAGCAGACGTAGTAATGATTTTATTACCAGATGAGCATCAACCAACTGTTTATAAAAATGAAATTGAACCGTATCTAGAAAATGGTAATGCGCTTGCGTTTGCACACGGATTTAATGTTCACTTTGATCAAATTGTTCCTCCTGCAAATGTTGATGTATTTTTAGTAGCTCCAAAAGGTCCAGGACATCTTGTTCGACGTACATTTGTCGATGGTGCAGCGGTTCCAGCATTATTTGCTGTTTACCAAGATGTAACAGGGGAAGCAAAAAATGTAGCACTTTCTTATGCTGATGGAATTGGCTCTACTAGAGCAGGTGTTCTTGAAACAACATTTAAAGAGGAAACTGAAACAGATCTATTCGGAGAACAAGCGGTACTATGTGGTGGTGTAACTTCTTTAGTTAAATCAGGATTTGAAACATTAGTAGAAGCAGGTTATCAGCCAGAAGTTGCATACTTTGAGTGTTTACATGAGTTGAAACTAATCGTTGATTTAATGTACGAAGGCGGAATGAGCTATATGAGATACTCAATTTCTGATACTGCACAGTGGGGAGATTTCGTATCTGGTCCTAGAGTAGTAGCGAATGAGTCAAAATTAGCAATGAAAGATATTTTAGCAGAAATCCAAGATGGTACGTTTGCTAAGGGTTGGATTAACGAAAATAAAAATGGTCGTCCAGTATACAACGAAATTAATGAAAGTGAAAAGAAACATCAGTTAGAAGAGGTTGGAGAAAAACTTCGTGCAATGATGCCATTTATCCAAAGAAAAGAAAAGGTCGAGGTGAAATAAAAAATGAGTAAAATTCAGTTTCTTGATACAACATTACGTGATGGCGAACAATCTCCTGGGGTTAATTTAAATCGATTTGAAAAGCTCGAAATTGCAAGACAACTAGAAGCTTTAGGTGTTGATATCATTGAGGCTGGTTTTGCCGCTTCCTCAGAAGGTGACTTTTTAGGTATTCAAGAGATTGCGAGACAGATTCGTTCTGTCTCCGTCTCAAGCCTTTCTCGAGCAAAAGATTCAGATATTAAAACAGCATGGGATGCGTTAAAAAATGCTGCAGAACCGAGACTTCATATTTTTCTAGCAACAAGTGACATTCATATGAAATATAAATTAAACATGACGAGATTAGAAGTTTTGGAAACGGCTAAACATTGTGTGCAGCTTGCAAAATCCTTTTTTCCAAAAGTCCAAATTTCAGCTGAAGATGCCTGTCGTACTGATCGAGCATTTCTTGCCGAATTCGCAGAAACTGCCATTAAAGCAGGGGCTGATGTAATAAATATTCCAGATACTGTCGGTTACACAAGTCCTTCAGAGTACTACGACCTATTTAAATATTTACAAGAAAATGTACCGTCATATCATAAAGCCGTTTTTTCTTGTCACTGTCATGATGATCTAGGAATGGCAGTAGCGAATTCTTTAGCTGCTATACAGGCTGGAGCAACCCAAGTAGAATGCACCGTAAATGGAATTGGGGAAAGAGCAGGAAATGCTGCACTAGAAGAAATAGCCGTTGCACTACATATTAGGGAAGATGTTTACCGGAAAAATTCTAATTTACGATTACATGAAATTACGAAGACAAGTGAACTTGTTAGTCGTCTAACAGGTATGGTTGTCCAGAAGAATAAAGCAATTGTTGGTACAAATGCATTTGCTCATGAATCAGGTATTCATCAAGATGGCGTCCTAAAAGAACCGACAACATATGAAATTATACCCCCTTCATTAATTGGACTATCTACTAATTCATTAGTATTAGGGAAACATTCAGGACGTCATGCTTTTACTGACAAATTAAAAGAACTTGGATTCAACTTTCCAACAGAAATTATAAACAAAGCGTTTATTCAATTTAAAGCTTTGACAGATTCGAAAAAAGAAATTACAGATGCAGATTTATTAAACATTATTAGTAAGTGGAGCAAAAAGGAGGTTCTAAAATGAAATTAAAAATCGCATGTCTTCCAGGAGACGGAATCGGACCAGAAATTATGAGTTCAGCAGTACAGGTATTAGAACAGATTGCAAAATCTTATCAACATGACTTTACTTTTTCAACAAATTTATTCGGAGGTCACGCGATCGATGAAACAGGTACTTCATTACCGAAAGAAACATTAGATAATTGTTTAAATTCGGATGCCGTATTATTGGCAGCAGTAGGTGGACCAAAATGGGATCAAGGTGTTGAACGACCAGAAAGTGGCTTATTAAGATTAAGAAAATCACTTAATTTATATGCAAATATTCGACCAGTCGATGTTTACGATGAACTTGTAAATCATTCTCCGTTAAAATCTGAACAAGTCAGAAATGTAAGCTTTGTCGTCGTTCGAGAATTAACAGGCGGAATTTATTTTTCCGAACCTCGATTCCATAATGAAAATGAAGCAACGGATACTCTTTCCTATACTAGAGAAGAAATTGAACGAATTGTAACGTATGGATTTGAGTTAGCAAAAACTAGAAAAGGTAAACTTACATCAGTTGATAAAGCAAATGTATTAGAATCTAGTAAACTTTGGCGAAAAATTGTAAATGAATTAAGTTCAAACTATCCAGAAGTTGAGGTTGAGCATATTCTTGTTGATGCAGCAGCGATGGAGTTAATTCGAAACCCAAGAAGATTTGATGTAATCGTTACTGAAAATTTATTTGGGGATATTTTAAGCGATGAAGCTTCGATGATTACTGGTTCATTAGGAATGCTACCTTCTGCAAGTAAATCAGGCAAAGGTCCTTCATTATATGAACCAATTCACGGTTCAGCACCAGATATCGCTGGACAAAATAAGGCTAACCCTATAGCAATATTAAGGTCAGTGGCGATGATGCTTCGTGATTTTAACTTAGTTGATGAGGCAAACTCGATTGAAAACGCGATTGTCAATTCAATCAATAATGGCTATTTAACTGGTGACCTAGGTGGTAACAGTTCAACGATTGAATTTACAGAACAAGTAGTAAAGGAATTACAATTTCAAACAGTTGGAGGTACTATTCGATGAAACAAACATTGTTTGATAAACTTTGGCAAAATCATGTTGTAACTGGTGAAGTAGGTAAACCACAGCTTTTGTATATCGATTTACACTTAGTCCATGAGGTAACTTCTCCGCAAGCTTTTGAAGGATTGAGATTATCCAATCGAAAAGTAAGAAGACCAGAATTAACATTTGCGACGATGGATCATAATGTACCAACACAAAATCAATTAGTCATCACTGACTTAATTGCTAAACAACAAATGGATACGTTAAGAAATAATTGTCAAGAGTTCAATATTCCTTTAGCAGATATTACGGATGAGGACCAAGGGATTGTCCACGTAATCGGACCTGAACTAGGGTTAACTCAGCCGGGAAAAACAATTGTCTGTGGAGATAGTCATACATCAACACACGGCGCATTTGGTGCTTTAGCTTTTGGAATTGGAACAAGTGAAGTTGAACATGTTTTAGCAACACAAACTTTATGGCAAGTTAAGCCGAAGTCAATGGGTGTGAAACTTGATGGTAAGCTTCCAAAAGGTGTATATGCGAAAGATATCATTCTTCATTTACTAGCAACTTATGGTGTATCAATGGGAACTGGATTTGTTATTGAGTTTTATGGTGAAGCAATTTCAAATATGTCAATGGAAGAGCGTATGACTTTATGTAATATGGCGATTGAGGGAGGAGCAAAAGCAGGATTAGTTGCTCCAGATCAAAAAACTTTCGATTATTTAAAAGGTCGAAAATATACAGTAAATTCATATGATGAAAAATTAGTAGAATGGAAGAAATTATATACAGAAGAGGGAGCAACATTTGATAAAACAATTGAAGTGGATGTAGCAACCCTTGCACCTTACGTAACTTGGGGAACAAATCCTGGAATGGGCGTAAGAATTGATGAAGCCCTTCCAAAAGCCAAGGATGAGAACTACGAACGAGCTTATGAATATATGGGATTAAAACCAGAAATCACACCGAATGAGATTCCAGTTCAACACGTATTCATTGGTTCATGTACAAATTCTAGATTGTCAGATTTAGAGGAAGCTGCAAATTATCTTAAAGGAAAGAAAGTAAAATCTGATGTCCGTGCATTAGTTGTTCCAGGATCAAAAAAGGTTCGTAATGCAGCAATGGCAAAAGGACTACATAAAGTCTTTATAGAAGCAGGATTTGAATGGAGGGAAGCTGGTTGTTCGATGTGTCTAGCAATGAATCCAGACCAAGTACCAGCTGGAGAACATTGTGCATCTACTTCAAACCGAAATTTTGAAGGAAGACAAGGTAAAGGAGCAAGAACACATTTAGTCAGTCCAGTAATGGCAGCGGCTGCTGCGGTACATGGTCATTTTATTGATATTCGAAAGGAGCAAGCAAATGAAACCGTTACGTACGCATAAAGGCACAACTGTATCAATTATGTTAGATAATATCGACACAGACCAAATTATTCCAAAACAATATTTAAAGCGAATTGAACGAACTGGCTTTGGAGAATTTTTATTCGATGAATGGCGATATCATGATGATCGCTCACCAAATCAATCTTTTTCATTAAATAATGAGGAACGGAAAAATGCTTCAATCTTAATAAGTGGAAATAATTTTGGTTGCGGATCATCTAGAGAACACGCACCTTGGGCATTAAATGATTATGGATTTACAATTATTATTGCTGGTAGCTTCGCAGATATTTTCTACAATAACTGTATAAAAAATGGTATGCTGCCGATTGTCTTAAATGATGAGATTCGCTCACAATTATCTACATTAAGTGGGAATCAAGAAATTGAAGTCGATTTAGAAAAACAAGTCGTTAAAACAGTATTTGGTAACTTTGAATTTTCAATCGATCCTGTTTGGAAAGAAAAATTACTAAATGGCTTAGATGATATTGCGATTACGATGAAATATGAAAATGACATTGCAAAATATGAAAAATTACATGTATAACTAAAAAAGGAAGTGTCTTATAAGCCTGCAAACTTATTAGGCACTTCTTTTTTATCTGAATTCGTGTGAAAACAAGGGAATAAATAGGATGGTTAGTTAAGAATATTGAAAGAGCTCTGTCTAATTTGACTTTACTTCTAAAAACGTGTTAGTTGCATATAAAATTACAATGCCAATCGGGGAATTCCTGGTTATGTTCAAGAAGGTACTCGATCATAATTTTTGAATCATCTGGTAGTTTTCGCTCTAATTCTGACCAACCAATAAATTGAAGTTTCTTAGGTAACTCAACATGACATGTAATTATATCCCAAAAGTTGTCCCAATCTTCACTATAAGTATCTGGAAATGATAGTTTTTCTTTTAATACTTGATGCAATTCATGACTGTTGTTGATTAACGATACATCAATCGTTATACTTTTTTCTTCTGATCTGTTAAATTCTTTTAGAAAATCAGTAAAAAAATTTCTAATGACAAATCGATATCGATAAACTAAATATCCTAACACATTAAATAAAGCAAATAGGATGATCCATCCAGTATTTAATCTTTTATCTCGGTAGGTATTTATCGTTGTCCATATAGTGAATAAGGTTAAATAGATTGATAAGCCTACTAATAAAACAAATCCTGCAAATGTACTAAAAGTCCTATGTTTCATTTCGATATACCAATCACTATCTCCATTCCCGCTTGAGAAAAAGTCAGGAACTAACCATTTTGGGGACCATACAATTCTTTTATAATGAAATTCTGGCTCCATGTTTTCAGTATTATAAGAATTCAAATTTATTCCTTCATTCTTAATTTTCATCGAACTGAATATGCTTATTTCAGAAATATAATCGGTACTTACTATTATACTTTTTATATTTTTGATCAATTCTGGTGTCATTAATTCCTTGTTTGTTAATTCATCAGCTATTTGAGTAGAAATAATCGATAGTTCTTGTGATTTTTGTTCTTCGTTTATCCAAACGAAAGTAAAAATTAATAAAGATAATATAAGTACAGTAAACGCAATGTAAAGAATCCCTTTTGCACATAATTTTTGATTATTAAACAAATGGCTATTGATTGAGTACATTTCCTTTTCTAAGCCATAAAACTTGTAATCAAGCTTAATCGGTACTTTCTCTAATTTTCCTTCTGCATTTAATTCCACTAGATACCTCCAAAAATTCCATATAATTCCATTTTACCATAAAATTAAAAGTGAAATAATTCATAATTTTAGAAATGCTAATCAGTTTTTTAAATTATTTTATTTGAATTCGCTTTTTATTCATAGAAATTCAGACATACTTATTCAATTAAACTACCATGTTGTAGAACAAGTGAATTTTCAATGTACTTTTCGTAAAATTAATTTTAATTTTGTCGATAAAATTAACTTAAATGCAAAATAGTTGTTTGAATATTTAGATTATTGTTTAATAAGATTAAAAATACATTATTAATCTAGAGAGAGGTGATTAAATTGAACCTAAAAATAATTGTAGATAGCTCTTCTGATCTTCCATCTGAACTATTGATTAAATACGATATTTCAGTCATTCCATTAAGAGTCTATGACCAATTAGAAAAAGAGTATCTTGACGGAGTAAATCTACAATCACATGAGTTAATGCAAAGAATGAAAAATGGGGAGAACTTTACTTCATCTTTACCTTCTTATGATGCAATTTATCAAACTTTAGCCTCATGTAGTAAAGAGCAAAATTGTGTCTATCTTACTTGTTCTGGTGACTTATCTGGTACGTATAATTTTGCACAATTAGTAAAACTAGATATTTTAGAAAACAATCCAAATGCCTCTATTCATATTATCGATACTAGATCTGTATCACTTGGAATTTGCGTATTAGTTATGGAGCTGATAGAAGGCTTAAATAATAATGAATCTTTTGAAAATCTAATGAAACAATTAAATCAAAATATAAGTAAGATCCAACATATTTTTACGATAGAAGATCTCCAATATTTAATACGTGGCGGTCGTGTTGGTAAGTTTGCCGGATTTTTAGGTGGCATGCTTAATATAAATCCGATTATGGAAGTAAGCGAAGGGAAGTTTAAACCACTTGAAAAAGTACGAGGTCGAAAAAAAGCATTAAATCGTATGCTTGAACTAATGAAGACACGGAAAGATGAACTTAGTAAAAATGTTGGAGTTGTATATGGGGTAAAAGATGATTCCACCGAACAATTTATTAAACAATTAAAGGATCTAATTGGTAGTGAACAGATTATAGAAAACTCAGTTGGTTCAGCAGTCGGCGTTCACACGGGTCCTAGTGCAATAGGAATCTTTTTTCTTGCTAATTAAGAAATTCGTTTCGACTCTCAAGTGGTGAGAGTTTTTTTGTTTCGTAAAACTTTCAAATTTAAAATATATGGATATAACAAAAAAAGTTTAATAGGAATAATAACACATTCCTATTGTTTATAAAGAGACATGTTTATTGATGATAAAACAAGTTTTGACAAAGTGATTTGTAAAAATATTAGAAAACCTGTCATTTTTAAATAGAAAATCACTGCTATTTTGAATACAGTAGATTATTCCTGTGGAAATTAATTTTAGTAGGATAGAAGTTTAAGTTACTACTATTTCAATAGAAAGAATGTATGAAAAACTAAGGTAATCACATTCTGTAATTAAGGACTATTGGTGGATGGTCGTTTTTAACAACTGCAAATAAAAACATCAAAAGTGCAAACAAAATCACCTAATCTGCAATTAAAATTGTTAAAACTGCAAACAAATTATCTGAAACTGCAATTAAGATACTCCAATCTATATGCAACGTTCAAAATATGCTTAAAATCTAGCGAATCTTCTATAAAAAGCTTTCAATTAATACAAAAAAAGAATTACTTTGGAAATAAAGTGCAGTTTTTAATGAATATCGATCTATTAAGTTTCCTCACTCTAACAAAGGCATTTAATAGGAATTTCACGTACCGAATTGAATTGAATTGAATAAAAATACATAACTATTAGATAAAGAAAAACAGAAACAAAAATCTATTAAAATATAGAACCCTACCCTAAAAACTCATAAACTAAAACACCTAAATCTCATAATTCACTTCATACTATCCCCCACAATCATTCCTTGCTAATCATTTTACTAAACCGTATTTAACTTTTTTGGTAAAATAAAAATTGAGTAGTATTTATTAACCGTCTTTTTTACATATTTAAATTCGTTCAAGAATAGGAGTGAGGTAATTGAAAGCTTATATTTTAAGAGACACTAAAGGGCCAGAGTCACTAAAATTTGAAAATGTTGAGATTGGTGCTGTTCATCCGAATGAAGTTGTGATTAAGTTAAAGGCAGCATCGTTAAACAGACGTGACTTTTTTATAACGCACGGTATGTATCCTGGGATGAAATTGGACGGGATTTTAGGATCTGATGGTGCTGGAGTTATTGAAGCTATCGGTGAAGAAGTAACAGGATTTTCTGTAGGTGATGAAGTAATCATGAACCCGAGCTTAAACTGGGGGGATCGTGATGATATCAATTCTGATGAATTCACTGTACTTGGAATGCCTTCTAATGGTACATTTGCTGAATTTATTAAACTATCAGTTGAAAATGTTTATAAAAAACCTTCGTACTTGTCATGGGAAGAGGCTGCAGCAATACCCTTAGCTGCACTTACTGCATATAGAGCATTAATTACACGTGGTCAATTACAAAAGAATGATACAGTATTGATTCCAGGTATAGGTAGTGGAGTAGCATTATATGCATTACAAATGGCTGTTGCATTCGGTTCAAAAGTACTAGTTACATCGAGTAGCAATGAAAAAATTGAAAAGGCAATTGAAATGGGTGCGACTGCTGGTTTTAATTACCGAGAAAATGATTGGTATAAAAAACTTCGTAAAGAATTTGGATTTGTAAACCTTACGATCGATGGAGTTGGTGGTGAATCATTTAATCGATTAATTGATTTGACTGCTCAAGGTGGAAGAATCGTATCATTCGGTGCGACAAATGGACCAGTTCCTCAAACAGTCTTGCCAAAAGTATTCTTTAAAAATATGGATATTAGAGGGACTACCATGGGAAGTCCAAGAGAGTTTGAACAAATGTTGGCATTTTTTGAAGAACATAAAATTAAACCAATCATTGATCAATCTTTTGAATTTACGGATGTCATTAGTGCATTACAACGAATGGGTGAAGGAAATAATTTTGGTAAAATTACCGTTAAAATTGGTTAATTTGAATTGTTTTTTACAAGTTTGTCTTCAATCAAAAGAACTGAATTATTCAGTTCTTTTTTTTTTGCTCCTTGATAAATTACAATTAACATCATATGATTATTACAAATGTAATATTTAAAAAATTTAGTATTTTGAGTATTGTAAGCGTTTTATTAAAGTGATTAATTATTTTGGGGGGCTTATTATGAAACATTCTTACTTAACTAGAGAACATGAAATCTTCCGCACGGCTCTTAGAAAGTTCTTACAAAAAGAAGCTGTACCATTTTATGAAGAGTGGGAGCAAAACAGAATAATACCTAGAGAATTCTGGGATAAATTAGGAAATGAAGGATTTTTGTGTCCTTATGTTGACGAAAAATATGGTGGGTTAGGTGTAGATTTTGGCTATTCAGTCATAATTATAGAGGAACTTGAGAAAGTTGGTTCAAGTTTAGTTGGTGTAGCATTACACAATGATATAGTTGTACCTTATTTGACTGCTTATGCAAATGAAGAGCAAAAAATGGAATGGTTACCTAAATGTATTTCAGGTGAATATATTAGCGCAGTTGCGATGACTGAACCAGGTGCTGGATCAGATTTAGCAAATATTAAAACAACTGCAGTAAAAGAAGGGGATTACTATATTGTTAATGGTGAGAAAACGTTTATCACGAATGGTATTCTTTCAGACCTTATCATCATTGCAGTTAAAACTGATACGACAATTCGACCTGCTCATAAAGGAATAAGCTTACTAGTTGTCGAAAAAGATACAGTTGGGTTTTCTAGAGGAAAAAAATTAAATAAAGTAGGACTTCATAGCCAAGATACAGCTGAATTAATTTTCCAAGATGCTAAAGTGCCTGTAAAGAATTTATTAGGAGAAGAAGGAAAAGGCTTCTATTACTTAATGGAAAAATTACAGCAAGAAAGATTAGTAGTTGCTTTAGAAGCATTAGTTTCAGCTGAAGAAATGCTGAAAGTGACAACTGAATATGTAAAAAGTAGAAAAGCATTTGGAAAATCAATTGCTGGATTCCAAAATACTCAATTTAAACTTGTAGAATTGGCAACTGAAATTGAAATTGGCCGTACTTTCATTGAGGACTTAATTTATAAGCATATGGAAGGCATAAATGTTGTTAAGCAAGTATCGATGGCAAAATGGTGGATTACAGATTTAGGTAAAAAAGTAGCTTCAGAGTGTCTTCAATTGCATGGTGGTTATGGATATATGGAAGAATACGAGATTGCTAGACGTTTCAGAGATATTCAAATCATGTCAATTTACGCAGGTACAAATGAAATCATGAAGACAATTATTGCAAAACAAATGGGATTAAATTAATCCAGACTTAAAATTGGAGGATCAAATTTATGAGAGAAGTAGTTATTGTTGATGCTTTAAGAACACCAATAGGTAAAAGAGGCGGCAGCTTTAGCGAAACAAGACCTGATGACTTAGCTGCAATTGTACTAAAGGAATTAGTAAGTCGAAATGAATTTGATCCTAAAGAAATAGATGATGTGATTATGGGCTGTGTTACTCAGATTGGTGAACAGGCTGGTGATATTGGTAGAGTTGCTGCTTTATTAGCAGGTCTACCAATTGAAGTGCCTGGTGTTACAATTGACCGTCAATGTGGATCAAGTCAACAATCTGTCCATTTTGCATCACAAGCCATTTTAAGTGGAGATATGGACATTGTCATTGCAGCTGGTGTTGAAAGTATGACACGTGTACCAATGTTTTCGAACTTAAAAGGATCAAAATGGAATGAAAAACTAACGAATATGTTTGGTGAATTTAACCAAGGGATCTCAGCAGAACGTATTAATGAAAAGTGGAATATCAGTCGAAGTGAGCAAGATGAATTTGCTTATAATAGCCATCAAAAAGCATTAAAAGCAATGAAACAAGGCTATTTTGAAGACGAAATTGTTGCAGTTTCTGTTACGAATCAAGAAGGTGAGCTTGTTAAAGTTACAAAAGATGAAGGACCGAGAGAAAACTCTTCTATTGAGAAATTATCTTCTTTAAAGCCAGCATTTACTGAAGCAGGTTCCGTTACTGCTGGAAATGCAAGCCAAATTAGTGATGGTGCTGCAGGTCTACTTTTAATGAGCAAAGAAAAAGCTCAACAATTAGGATTTAAGCCAAAGTTTCGAATTATTGGGAGAACGGTAGTAGGATCTGACCCTCAATTAATGTTAACAGGGCCAATTCAAGCAACTCAAAAAGTTTTACATAAATGTGGTTTAACAATCGATCAAATCGATTTGTTTGAAATAAATGAAGCATTTGCTGCAGTTCCTTTAGCATGGCAAAAAGAATTAAATGTACCATTTGAAAAACTAAATATATTCGGTGGAGCGATCGCATTAGGTCACCCACTTGGTGCTAGTGGTGCAAGGGTGATGGTTACATTATGTAATGCTTTAGAGAAAACAGGCTCACGTTTTGGATTACAAGCCATCTGTGAAGGCCATGGTATGGCAAATGCAACGATTATTGAGAGATTAAATTAATAACCAACAACAAACTGGGGGATTTAAAAAATGAATATTCGTGATAGTATAGCAATCGTAACAGGTGGAGCTTCAGGACTAGGTGCAGGTACAGTTAGAATGATCGTAGAAAATGGTGGGAAAGCTGCTATTTTCGATTTAAATGAAGAAAGAGCTGCTAGCCTAATTTCTGAATTAGGTGAAGAAAATGTTTGTTTTGAAAAAACAGATGTTTCTTCAGAGGAGAGCGTAAAAAATTCAATTAGTAATGTATTAACTAAATATGGTTCATTTAATACAGTAGTAAACTGCGCAGGTATTGTATTAGCTGAAAAAGTAATTAAAAGAGACGGAATTCATTCATTAGAATCTTTCCAAAAAATCATTAATGTAAACTTAGTTGGTACATTTAACGTTATTCGTTTAGCAGCTGAGCAAATGATTAATAATGAACCTAATGAATTTGGTGAAAGAGGTGTTATTATTAACACCGCTTCAGTAGCAGCATTTGATGGCCAAATGGGGCAAGCAGCTTACGGTGCATCAAAAAGTGCAGTAGCTGGAATGACATTACCAATCGCTAGGGACTTATCAAGATACGGCATCAGAGTGATGAGCATTGCTCCTGGAATATTTGAAACGCCAATGTTTGATGTATTACCAGAAAAAGCTAGAGAATCATTAGGAAATATGGTTCCATTCCCATCACGTCTTGGTAAGCCATCAGAATACGCACACTTAGCGAAAAGCATTGTTGAAAATCCAATGTTAAATGGTGAAGTGATCCGTTTAGACGGTGCAATTCGTATGCAACCAAAATAAGAGGTATATGAGAGGCAGGAAGAGCAAGTTAACTTGTTCTCCTGCTTTTTTTGTAAATGGATGTAGTTGTATTAAAAGATCATTAGTTCAATATCATATACAGTTAAATATTTATAGCTTTTTTTATTATTTTAAAAGGAAAATTCAGAGAATTAGCAATGATATATAAAGGATTAAATTGTATAGGAGGTATGTAATATATGTGGAAAGAATTATTAAAAAATATATCTGAAGAGGCTGAATTTAATGAGCCAGCTACTCAAAATCAAATAGAAGAAATTCAAGCGAAATTCAATATTCAACTACCAAACGAACTAATAAATTTTCTAAAAGAAACTAATGGTATTGATGTTGCAGGGGTAAGAATATGGTCTGCAAAAGAAATAATTGAAGAAAATGTTGATCGAAGAACTGACGAGATCTTTAAGGATACGTATATGCCTTTCGACTGTTTATTATTTTTTGGTGATGCAGGTAATGGTGACTTATTCGGTTTCTCTATTGTAAATGGAGACATTCAAAGTAATAATATATTCGTTTGGAATCATGAGGACGATAGTCGTACATGGATTGCTCCTTATTTTGAGGAATTCTTAGTATGGTGGAGTGAAGGAACAATAAGTATTTAATTGAACTAACACTTGTGAAAATCAAAAACTACTAAAAGCGGCTTTTTTATTTTAAGAAACTGGCAGATAAGATGCATTAGGAAGTGAATTTTTCATGAGTCTTTTGATTGATTACCATTTTTTTACTTTATGATAAAATTAAAATTACATATACATATAGGAGAAATAAACATGAAAAATCCAGTCAGTGCTATGTACATAATATTTGGTCTATTAATTGTAACGCTAACTTATTTTAATAATTTTGTTGGACCTGTTATACTGAGAGGCTTTGGTTGGATCTTATTCGTTGTAGGAATTCTTAATATGTTTTCAACCTATTTCAATTCAATTCAACTTCCTTTAACTGATTTATTTAATACAGAAGAAAATGAAAAAAATGAAAGAAATTGATACTAACTTTCATAATATCTAAATAATTTTCTTATAAAACTTACACAGTGTATTAGTTGAACAACCTAAAGCTGCTTCGGTAGCTTTTTTCTATTCCAGCAAATAGCAGTTTAATGGCAAAAGGAAAGTGTTAATAAATCTTAAAATGTTAATTAATGGGGGAGAGTTTCATGCTTTTTTATAAATTACTTTCTATTTCATTGATGGGGTTAGGAATTTATTTAATGTTTATTTCACTATTCGCATCAAGATTCAAAATTGAATCATATACTCCCTATGGATCACAAATACTTATTCCTATATTTCAAAAGTTTAATATTGTTTGGAAAAGAATTATTTTATTTGTAATAGCATTATTTTTTGCCTTAATTAATTTTTATGTATTTTTGAAAATATGAACAGTGTAATTTCATATGAGTATTTTTTTACGTTTACACTTATTGAACTTATGGATAACTTTACTTCGATTTGTAGTTTAATAAGTAAACATCGAATAGTAACATTTGAGGTGTTGAGAAAATGTCTTTATTTAAGAAGTATGGAAAATGGATTTCTAAAAAAAATCCTAGACGACATGATTTAGCTGAATTACTGCTAGGGATAATTTTTGTACCAGCGATTATCGCTGGAATAGAATTAATTTATCACAGGTATTCTTCTTTTTGGTTTATGTTATTCTGTTTTTTATTTATAAATTTATATCTATTATCTGATAACTTAATTACGAGAATCATGGGTAGATTTAACGTGAAAATTTCAAAATGGATGCATCCTGTTATTCCATGGATTTTGGTGTGCGTTTATTTTGTTTTAAATGGTTTTTAATTTTAGAATATTATCGATTTTCATTAGTGAGTTAACTTATACAACTAAAACATGCTTAAGTTGAAGATCATAATCTGCTTTTTTGCACCAAATATACTGAATTCCCCCAAATTATAGGTTGATATAATTATCTTAAAATATTTGAAGGTCGAAAAAAATGAATAAAAATATAACCCTTTTATTAAGTATGGTGATGACACTCATTACTGCATTTATCCCTACAAACCCCAAAAAATTACCATATTACCATTGGTTTTCTACTAAAGCAATGCGATATTCTATTTTACTTTTATTTTGGAAAAACGACTCATAAGAGTCGTTTTTAAATTTACTTTTTATTATAAAAAAGGTCTGGTTTCCCACAATTTGGACACTCATATAAATAATGTTCTTGAATTTCACTACTAATATTTGAATTTTCATCATTACTGGAAACACTTGAATTACAATTTGGACAATTTATGCTTGATTTGGGGGATTTGTTTTTTTGATGATCCATCTTCATCCATCCTTTCTTTTTCCTGATAAATCTTTTATATATTACCCATTAAATTATATATCTTATTAAATAAATTAAACCTGTTTTGGCAGTGTAATAAACATTCAAGAGAAACTAAACAAATGAATAGATAGAATAATTTTTTGAAATCGTATAAAAATGGTAGCCACAAATATTGATTACTTCAAAATAAATTGGAATCAAGAGAGGCGGTAATGAATGGAAACATCTAATAAGGTAACAGTAAAAGCAACTATTAAAGTGTCGATTGAAAAAGTATGGGAATTTTGGACAGAACCCGAACATATTAAAAAATGGAATAGTCCTTCAGACGACTGGCATACACCAATTGCAGTAAATGACTTACGTGTTGGTGGAGAATTCTGTTCAAGAATGGAAGCAAAAGATGGCAGTTTTGGATTCGACTTTGGTGGGATTTATGATGAAGTAAAAAAATACGAGGTTATTGCATATACTCTAGGTGATGGAAGAAAGGTTAATATCACATTTAGTAGTAAAGAAAACGAAACGGAAGTCATTGAAACATTCGATCCTGAAACAGCTAATCCAGTTGATTTTCAACAACAAGGATGGCAAGCAATTCTAGATAATTTTAAAAAATATGCGGAACAAACAAACCTATAAGAATCTACAGAGAATGATGATTTTGAATCATTCTCTTTTTTTTGATTTATAAAGCTAATATTTACACCAAAAATAGAAAGTTTTAACCAAAAGATTAGTTGGATATAAGTATCTTAAATGATATGTAAAAAAGCAAAAATCCCCCAAATTACAAAGCTAGGAATATTAGATAAAATAAACTTAGAAATTATAATGATTATTTTATTAGGAGTGTCTGAATGACAAGGATTTGTATTCACTGTAAATCTGAAATGATAGAAAATTGTAATATAAAAGTTGAAAGTATGTATGGTCATGAAATTAAGATTTATCAAAAAGGGAAAAGATCTTTGAACAATATTTCTGTAAGCCATAAAGCAGCTGTTTGTCCAAATTGTGGCTATGTCGAATTATATATTGATGAATTTAATAAATTTAGAAAGTAGAATTTTCATGAGGCTTCTCAGCGAAATGGAGTTCAAACAAATGAAGTATTATTCAAAAGACTGGTATCACAAAATGCAAGTTTATGGTTTCTTGTTGTCCTTTCCAGAAACAAAAGTAGAATGGGATAAATCTATTAAGCGTTTTAAAGCGAATGGAAGCGATTATATTCAAAGCCGTAAAGAAGAATTAGAAATTATAAAAAAAGATTTACTTAAATTTCTCCCTGAGTCCCTCCATTCATATATTAATGATGGAACATTGATATCAATGTTTCCATCAGAAAAACTTAGAAAAATGATTAATCGTTGGAAGGACGAATACATCAAGAATATGGAGGATCTGGATAAAGAATATCTAATAAACTATAACTCGAGTAAAGATTTACTTCCATTAAACATTGTAAAATTAAATGAGATTTCATTACATGATTCAAATGTAAAATCTTTTGAAAAACCTACTAAAGAGACATTTGTAATCAACTTAGATTGTGAAGGTGGATTTAATGATTTTTCTGAAATCACTCTCACTTTTAATGGAGTTAAAGAAATAAGTATGCCTGAGAATATTAAAGGTGGTTTTTGGCTTTACGATGAAGTTTATCCATCAAATCCAGGTTTTGAATTTCATGTCCTATTCGACATTCCGTTTATCGAATTTAAGATTGTAGCTGAAGATATCGTAGTTGAAGGTAAGAATATTTAAAAAGAGTTGGTAAAATCGAAGTACAGAAAATTTGTAATTAGTAAGTAAAAATAGGGAAAAACGTGGTTAAACAATAAATAGTGAAGTTTTTTAGATGGTATATCCAATATGGGATTATTTGTTGAGATATTTCTATATTTAGATCAGTTTTCAATATTATAGTAAATGTATAAAAGTACTGAGTAAGGATTTGATATGCATTCATTCGATTAGAAGGGCTACTACTATGGTAGCCCTATTAAATGTTAAAAGACAGTACTAGTTAATGCTAGAAAACAAAGGATCCATATTCACTTTCCAAGGAGAAATAGGTGAAGTTCTCACCAATGTAAACGAAAGTTTAGTCCTAATTCGACCCCTATTTTTTATAAAAAGATTAACCTCAACTGGGATTTCAGTTTCTAATGAAAATGCCCCTGATTTCTTTATTTGAGGCAAAGTCCACTGTATTGCTTCTATTTTTTTTATTTTCTTAAGATCCTTTTTAATATTTTTTTGATTACTTATGGCAATTTTTTTAACCAAGCCTTTATCTTGGTTTTTAATAGAAACGAACAATACATTTAGCAGTTGAGAAGGTGGTAAGTTGTTCATATATTCATTAATCTTTCCAGCAGCTTTAAGGATCATCACATGATGAGATAAGTCTGCTTTACCTGTCCGATGTGTCGTGCTTCCCATAAAATGAATGCAAAAATGACCACAGAAACCGTTTGGAAGAGAACCTGCACCATGTGGCATTCCGTGCATGGACGCAGGGATTAGGTTTTCATCAGCTAAAATTAATACAGCCCTTCTTTTCCAACTCCAGTTCCCATCATATATTTCCTTCATGATCCTTGTATCTTCTCTTGTTAATGGCTGAACATCTGCATGCCTACTACCAGCTCTTCTTTGTACATTAAAGCTCTTACCAGTTTCCACATCTATTACAGTGAACAACGAGTATTTTGGGATTATTTTGTTAACAGCTTCCCAATCCTGAATTTCTATTTGAAAGCTAATTGGAGTGTATACAGGTTCGTTTGTCTTAGCGTAAGTAAAATCTGCAAAGCAAATTAATGAAAGGGACAAGATTACAATAAAAAAAACTTTTTTCACAGCTATAAATCAACTCCGATTTTTAGTAATTGATAATATCTATTTTGTGTTATTTTTTAGAAAAAAAAGCTAATAAAAATTTGGAAATATAAGATGATTAGTTTTTTTAGTACTTTACTCATACATCAATAGATACTATTTAAAAATTCTTATTGAACTAAGGAATTACTTAGTTGTACAACTCGACCGACTTTTTATTAAAAATTTTTGGAACGAAATTTCAGTTAAGAAAAATAAACAAACATAATTGGACTAACTAATAAATATCTTAAAGTAAATATGGGATTAAATGGAAAATTGATGTTTTCCGACATTGTTATATCCCCTAAGTAGAATTGACAGACCAAGATGCATAATATATTATGAGTGAGTAACTCACTCACTAAAAGATATTAGAAAGGAAAAACTCTAAATGACAAAATCCAATATTTTACCCGATATCTTTTTTCGTAAATTTAATCAAAGAAAAAATGAAAAGAAGTTAGAAATTAATACTGAATATATGATTAATGAAGAAAAGTATGTAACTATTGGGGGGATTGATCAATGGATTACAATCCGTGGAGAAGATAGAAGAAACCCTGTTCTATTATTAATTCATGGCGGTCCTGCTTCAACTTATACTATTTTTAGTTCTTTAATCCGTCCTTGGGAAAGGCATTTTACGATTGTTCAATGGGATCAGCGAGGTGCAGGAAAAACGTTTAAAAGGAATGGGAAAGAAGGCTGTGGTAAAATTACATTAAACCAGTTGGCAGAAGATGGAATTGAATTAAGTAGTCTAATTTGTGAGGAACTTAAGAAAGATAAAATTATTTTGGTTGGAAGTTCCGTCGGTAGTCTAATTGCTACATTAATGATAAAGAAAAGGCCAAATCTCTTTTATGCGTATGTAGGGACTGATCAAAACTGTTATGATTATGAAAATATTGCATATCAATTGGCCATTGATGCCTTGTCTGATACAGGGAATACGAGTGGACTGAAGAAATTTAAAGAACTAGGCCCAGATCAAACAAAATGGACACAAAAAGATTATGATAAAAGAAATCAGATTTTAGTAAAATCTATAAAAAATGTTCCTAATATGATCATGGACCTTATCTTACCTTCAATGCTTTCATCACCACAACATAATATGAACGATCTATTCGATATTTTTAAAGGGATGAAATTTTCGGGGGAGCAATTATTTAACGAACTAATGAATTTTAATTATGGAAGGTTAGGAACAGTATTTTCAATTCCTTTCTTTATTTTTCAAGGAGACAATGATATTATTACCCCTACGAAAAATGCAGAACGATTTTTGCAAGAAATCGAAGCGCCTTTAAAAGAGTTTATTTATATAAATAATGCTGGACATTTAGCTTGCTTTGCAAGACCCGAGCAGTTTTTAAATGAATTGATAAATAGAGTGAAACCATTAGCAATGTAATTAAGGAAGAATGTATAAAAATTGGAGTGAGTAAGTTGTTACCAAAAGATAATATTCAACAAACTGATCGAAAAGTGCTTATAAAACAATCAGCATTGAAAATTTTTGCTTTGAATGGTTATAAAAATACGAAAACAAGTGTCATTGCAACTGAAGCAAATGTTAGTGAAGGTTTAATTTTTCGCCATTTTCAATCAAAGGCAGAGTTGTTTTTTCAAATTATTGAAGGTTTAATGATTGAGTCTCAAAATGAGTTAAGTTCATTGCAGTTTTTCCAAGGAACTCCTTACGAACTATTAGAATTATTAACTGAAAAAATGTTAGACGAAAATCATAAATATGCATTTATGATTATCCAACAAGCGAGGAAAAACACCGAGGTACCAGAAAAAGTGACTGAATTATTATCAAAATATTCACCTGATTATTTAATTGATTTACTAATACCAATTTTTATAAAAGGACAAGAAAGTGGTGAATTCTTAAAGGAAGATCCACGAAAAATTTTAGTATGGTATTTTAATGTGATAAATAGTTTAACTATTCAAGATCTGGTTGATAATAAATTCGGTTTACCTACTACTGATTTTTTGATGAAAATGTTAAAGGCTTAATTGGAATTTGGTGATTGAAATAAAAATTCTCAGTAATAAGAGTAGTTAAAGGTTGTCTCATTAGACAGCCTTTTATTTTGTTCAAAAAATTAACTTTTTAAATTTAACAGTCCTTAAATTATTTAAAATAAATATGGATATTTAAGTCATTTTATTCAAAAAATACTCTTATGCCAAACTATGTAAGAGGAATCTATGAAAAAAATAGTAAAATTCATATTTAAAACTTTAGTACTCCTATTTTCACTATTGGTCATCTTATTTGCTTTAAATGAGATTGAAATGGAGAAAGCTCAAAAAAAGAATATTTTTGCTGAAAAGCCAATAACTTATCCAATGGGACATAGTGATTTGTCTATTTATACGAACGGAAGGGAGTTAAATAACCAATTATTTCATGATATTAGGAATGCAAAAAAGGAAGTGCATATTTACTTTTTTTCAGTTTCTAATGATCGTGTTTCACATGAATTTTTAGATGTCTTAAAAAAGAAAAGTGATGAAGGAATTCCAGTTTATTATGCTGTTGATCGTCTTGGTGGGATTTTATTAGAACGGAAAGAAAGAAAATCTTTAATTGATCATGGAGTACATTTTACCTATTTTAATAAACCGCAATTATCCTATTTTTTTGCATCGATAAATCACAGAAATCATCGTCGAATGACGATTATTGATGGAGAAATTGGCTATATTGGTGGGTTTAATATTGGAAAAAAGTATATAGATGAAAAAAAAGGGTTAAAACCGTGGGAAGATGTTCAGCTTAGATTAGTTGGCAGCGGTGTTGAAGGTTTAGAAAAACAATTTGTACATGATTGGAGAAAAAATTCAGACCAGAAAATTACTCAAATGGAGATCAGTAAAAAAATTGGAAGAAGCCAGCATCAATTTGTTTCTTATACTAAAATAGGAATTGAGCAAGAATATAGTAAATTGTTTAAACAAGCAAAACAGTCTATAACAATTTATTCTCCATATTTTATACCGAATAATAAAGTGATATGGGATTCATTATTAGATGCAGCAAATAGAGGAATCGAAGTAAAAATACTATATTCTCATAAGTCAGATGCACTTCTAGTACAACAAGCAGCATTTCCATATATAAAACAAGCATGGAAAAATAACATAAAAGTCTATGGGTTTAAAAAAGGCATTTTTCACGGTAAAGTAATGAACATTGATGATAAAGTACTAATGATTGGCACTACAAATTTTGATTCGAGGTCATTTCATTTAACGGATGAATTAAATTGTTATATTTACGATCAACAATTTATCAAACAGGTAGAACCAGAATTAGACGATGTATTTAATCATGCTTTTGAAATTACGCCTACTTATATTAAAAATTTACCGTTTAAAGAAAAAGTAAAAGAAAAAATTGCGAAAGTATTTGAGTATTATTTATAAGGTAAAAAACTAGTTATACTTTATTTTTATTTAAAGAATACAATAAAAAATAATGAAAGATTAATCAAGAAAAATGGTTAATCTTTTTTTATTTTTAAATATTTATAAAAATACAATTGATTTTATAATTATTCATAACTATAATGAAGAATATAATTTTATAAAAGGGGAAATTAAAATGAAAGTCGGTATTATTGGGGCAACTGGATATGGTGGTCTTGAACTCGTAAGATTACTATCAATGCATCCGGAAATAAGCGTTATGAATTTTTATTCAACATCAGATTATACAGAAGATTTGACTACTTATTATCCACATTTGTCTACTAGTACTAGTGGTGCAATAAAAAAGTGGAATAAAAATAAGTCGGTTTCCGAAAATGATATTTTGTTTTTTGCTACACCACATGGAGTTAGCAGTGAGTTAATGGGAGAAATCGATTTTTCGAAAACAAAATTGATTGATCTATCAGGAGATTTTCGATTAAAAAAAGAAGAAACATACCAAAAATGGTATAAACAGTCACATCCTTGCTTTTCAAAAACTAACCAATTTACATACGGACTATCTGAACTTAATCGAGAAGCGATCAAACAATCCAATAATATAGCTAATCCGGGATGTTATCCAACAGCAACGCTTCTCGGAGTCGCGCCTTTATTAAAGGCAGGAATTGTCCAAAAAAATTCAATTATAGTAGATGCTAAATCAGGAATTTCTGGAGCTGGAAAAACGGCTAATCAAACGACTCAATTTATGAATCGAAATGAAAATTTAACAGCCTATAAAATTACTGAACATCAACATATACCTGAAATTGAACAATTTATTGGAACAATTGATTCAAGCCAGGATTTTATAACATTTACACCACATTTAGTTCCAATGACAAGAGGGATTTTGTCAACAATTTATGCTACTTCAACACGTGAAATTAGTAACGAAGAATTAAAAGAAATGTATAACCAAAGTTATGATGATTCCTATTTTGTGAGAGTAAGAGACGGAGTACCTTGTACAAAAGATGTTTATGGTTCAAACTTTTGTGATTTATATGCTACTTACGACAAACGTACAAATCGAATCACGATCGTTTCGGTCATTGATAACCTTGTTAAGGGAGCGGCAGGGCAGGCAATTCAAAATATGAATTTAATGTTAGGTTTACCAGATGAAACAGGTTTACAATTTACACCAATATTTCCATAAGGAGAGATAAAAGTTGATAACAAAAGAAAAGAATATAAAAAAAATAAATGGAACAATTACATCACCAAATGGTTTTTATGCGAGTGGAGTTCATGCTGGACTACGTTATAAACGTAAAGATTTAGGATTAATTTATTCTGAGAAGCCAGCATCAGTTGCGGCAGTTTATACATTAAATTTATTTCCAGCTGCACCAATTGCGATTACAAAAAAGAGTATTGCATATAGTAATAAGCTTCAAGCGGTTTTAGTAAATAGTGGTTGTGCAAATGCATGTACAGGTAAAAAAGGAGAGGATGATGCTTATTTAATGAGAGCATGGTGTGCTGAGCATCTTAATCTACCAGAACATTTAGTCGCGATCGCTTCGACAGGTGTAATCGGTGAATATTTAAAAATGGATCGATTAAAAAGCGGCATCGACAAGTTAACGATCGGTAATAAGTTGGAGGATGGAGAAGATTTTGGTCACGCAATATTAACGACAGATACTGTTATAAAAACGACTTGTTATGAAGTATTGATTGACGGGAAAATTGTAACGATTGCTGGATCTGCTAAGGGTTCTGGAATGATTCATCCAAATATGGCAACTATGCTTGGTTTTGTGACAACTGATGCTACGATTAGTTCTGGTCAGTTGCAAACCTTATTAAAAGAAGTGACAGATCAGACATTTAACCAAATTACAGTTGATGGAGATACTTCAACAAATGATATGGTTTTAGTTATGGCAAATGGAGCTGTTGAACATGAGGAATTAACTGAAAGTCATCCAGATTGGGCGGATTTTGTAGCTGCATTTCAATTAGTTTGTGAAGATTTGGCTAAAAAGATTGCTAGAGATGGTGAAGGGGCAACTAAGTTAATTGAAGTAAATGTAAATGGAGCTTCTAGCCAAAAAAATGCAAATCAAATTGCTAAAACAATCGTCGGATCAAATTTAGTAAAAACAGCTGTTTATGGTGAAGATGCTAACTGGGGAAGAATTATTGGTGCCATTGGATATAGTGGGGTTGAAGGTAATTTTAATCAAATCGATATTTCCATTAATGGTGTAACGGTATTATTTGGAAGTAAACCAGTTGATTTTAATGAAGAAGAGGCTAAAAATGCTTTGAAAAATGAGATTATTTATATTGATGTCCATTTGCACGAAGGAGATGCACTTGGTACTGCATGGGGCTGCGATTTAACTTATGATTATGTGAAAATAAATGCAAGCTATCGCACATAAGGGGGAAATAAACATTGGAAACAGTCGTTATTAAACTTGGTGGTAGTTTAATCCATAACTTATCAAATACATTCTTTGAAAATATCAATCAATTAAAAATGAGTGGTAAAAAAGTCATCCTTGTTCATGGAGGCGGACCACTTATAAATAACTTATTATTAAAGTTTTCAATTCCAGTAGAAATGGAAGACGGCATTCGTAAGACTTCATCCGAGGTTTTAGAAATTGTAGAATATGTACTAAACGGAAAAATCAATAAAGATTTAACGATAATTTGTAATCAATATAATATTAAAGCGATTGGACTATCAGGATGTGACAATCTATTACTGGAAGCCTCACTTTATAATAAGGGAAAATTAGGTTGGGTTGGAGAAATTGAAGATGTCAATACGAATCTATTAGATTTACTACTTAACAATGATTATGTACCAGTTATTTCACCTGTCGGGGTGGATAAAATTGGCCAAAAATATAATATTAATGCTGACGAAGCGGCAAAAAGTATTGCCAAGGCAATGAATGCAGAGCTACTCTGCTTTATCACAAATACAAATGGTGTTTTAGATCTTGAACAAAAATTGATTGAAAAAATTACGCCAAGTGAAGTTGATAAATTAATCAATGAAAAAACAATTTATGGTGGAATGATTCCTAAAGTTACGAGTGCCTTAAATGCATTAAATGTAGTAAATTCAGTGGCAATTGTTGGTGAGAATTTCTTAAATGAAAATGGAACGATTAGCGGTACAGTATTTACAAAAGGAGTTGTGTTAAGTGAGTAATTTATTCCCAACTTATAATAAAAAACCAATTAATTTTCAAAATGGAAAAGGTACTTACCTATATGATGACGAAAATAACAAGTACCTAGATTTTTTAAGTGGAATTGCTGTTTGTAATTTAGGTCATTGTCATCCAAAAGTTATAAATGCACTAAAAGATCAAGTTGAATCGATTTGGCATGTATCAAATTTATTTACAATTAAAAAACAAGAAGAGGTAGCTAAAAATTTAGTAAAAAGCTTTAAGGATGGTTTAGTATTTTTCTGTAATAGTGGTACAGAAGCGAATGAGGCAGCTATAAAATTAGCAAGAAAACATTCAGGTAAATCTCATATTATCAGTTTTAAACAAAGTTTTCATGGACGTACTTTTGGATCAATGGCTGCTACAGGTCAGTCTAAAATTCATGAAGGATACGGTGAAATGTTAAGTGGTTTTACATATGTACCATATAATGATTTGAATGCTTTACAAAATGAAATTAATGAAAATACTGGAGCAATTATTTTGGAGGTAATCCAAGGTGAAGGTGGTGT
The DNA here is from genome assembly GCF_002585125.1 of Bacillus sp. AFS029533. Taxonomy (NCBI): domain Bacteria; kingdom Bacillati; phylum Bacillota; class Bacilli; order Caryophanales; family Bacillaceae; genus Bacillus; species Bacillus sp. AFS029533. The sequence continues at coordinate 31,205 of NZ_NUQC01000013.1, forward strand.
CATAGTTGGTAATAATGATTTTTTTGAAGGGGTTCAAGCTCTTTGTAAAAAACATGAATTATTACTCATTGTTGATGAAGTACAAACCGGAGTGGGCAGAACAGGAACAATGTTTGCCTATGAACAAACTCCACTAAATCCAGATATTATTACGCTAGCAAAAGGTTTAGGGAATGGTTTTCCAGTTGGAGCAATGCTTGGTAAGAACAATCTAGCAAATACATTCTCGTTTGGTGCACATGGTTCAACTTTTGGTGGGAATTATTTAGCAATGGCTGCTGCATTTGAAACAGTCAATATTATTAATGATTTGCAATTTTTAAATAGTGTAAAAGATAAAGGACAGTATTTATTTGATAAATTAGCTGAGATAAAAGAAGAGTTTCCACAAATAATAGAAATCCGCGGAAAAGGATTAATGGTTGGTATCGAGTTAAATCTAACTGTGGATCAACTAGTGGAGCAATTTTTAAAGAATGGTTTAATCGTTGGTACTGCTGGCCCTAATGTATTAAGATTATTACCGCCGATCAATCTATCATACGAAGAAATAGATGAAGCAATCCAAATTATGAAACAAGTTCTTTCTTCTTATTTTTTAAATAGTCAAGTTAAATAATGGATAGTATTTTTTGACTAGAAGGCATTCATGGACCTATACCATGATGCCTTTTTATTATTTAGGTCTTTCTACTTGATTCATAAAAATAGATTGAAAGTTAAATTTATTTTTTAGATAATGGAATAATCACTTTGGGTGGGGGAGGAGCTAGGCTATGTATCATATTCGTGTAAGAGCATGTGCTTTAATTGTTGAAAATGATTCAGTTTTATTAATTCAATTTACAGATGAGGACGGAATTCACTATAATTTACCAGCTGGTGGTACCGAACCTGGTGAAACAATTATTGAAGCTGTAAAAAGAGAAGCATATGAAGAAGCAGATGTAGAAGTTGAGGTTGGGGAACTAGTATTTGTTTCAGAAAATGCACCCCTAATGACCGGTAATAAAATACATGGATTAAGTTTAATGTTCCGCTGTCATATGAAAGAAAACTCAATTCCAACGATGCCACCAAACCCAGATCCAAATCAAACTGGCGTAATGTGGATACCAATTAATGAATTAGACAATATCATCTTATATCCAAATATTAAAGATCAAATTATTCAATATGCAAAAGGTAAGTATCAAAATAATCGATTAATTGAAGAGCACAAATTAAAAGAACAACTAACTTGATTATTCTCTTTATCTTTCATTTAATGCAAGTTGAGTTCTCCATGTGATTTTTAAAAAAATGTAAGACTCAACTTTTCTATTTTTCCAGAGTAAGAGTACTTCAGTCCAACTCTACATTTATTCTATATAAAAAAGGTGATTAAATGATAACTCTTCCAGAACAGTTTATAAAAACGATTAAAGATATCCATAAAGAAAAAGGAGAAATTTGGCTGGAAAATTTTGAAGACTTATGTAATAGATGTGAAATTCGATGGAATATGAAAATATTATCACCATTTGAATTATCATATAATTTTGTAGCACCAATTTTAATTGATGGTCAAAAAAACGCAGTAATTAAACTATCAGTCCCCAATGAGGAATTTAATAGTGAGGTTGAAGCATTAAGAGAGTTTAAAGATAATGAATTCGTTAAAGTTATTGATTCCGACCTTAATGAGGGGATCCTAATTTTAGAACAACTATTGCCTGGTGACACTCTTGCTACAATTGAAAATGAACAAGAGGCAACGGGTATTGCCGTCAAAGTGATGAAAAATTTATGGAAAGCTGCACCTAAATACACTAATATACCTTCCATATTAAGTAGAGAAAATAGCTTAAGAAGAATCGTTGAAAAATTTCCTAATGGCTTAGGCCCTATTTCAAAAGAAATGCTATTAGATGCATTTGATATATTCAGAGAAATGAATCGTACACAATCTACAAAATACTTACTTCACGGCGACTTACATCATTATAATATATTAAATGCCGGAGAAAACTCATGGAAGGTTATTGATCCAAAAGGATTAATAGGCGAAAGAGAATATGACATCATCCAGTTTCTTTTAAACAACTTAGAGGGGAAAGATATTTTTACGACTCTAGAAAATCGAATTGATCTACTAGTAAAAGAATTGAATCTAAATAAAGAAAGAGTACTCCTATGGGGATATTCGCATGCTGTATTATCAACATGTTGGAGTTTTGAAGATGAAGGAACGAATAATGAATATTTTTTTCAGGCTATAAATGTTTTTAAAAATTTACATAAAAAATTTTATTAGTTTTTTATTAGCTGCTTTATCTAAACCTTTAGGTTCTGCAACTAAATTGCATTTTAATTAAATAAGAAACGATATGATATATAGAAGTCATAGAGGAGAAGTAACATGACTATATTCGTGATCATCACCGCATTATTAACGTTTACAGGACTAATAAGTTTATCATTTAAAGGTAAGGAGTGTTATTATAATGAGACTTTCAGTGGGCATAGTCCTGAAATTATAGGTGCAATATTTGAATCACTGATAAATTTATTGCCATGGTATTTAAAGAAAGTAGTCACTTTGCTTTTTTGCGGTTCAATATTCATAGCATGTATGTGTTACTTAATATTAGTAATTTAATAAGTTATTATTGTTGTAATTAAGTTGATTAACATGAGTTGAGTTGCCTTGGCAACTCTATTTTTATTCAACAAAATGGCAGTCTAATTCAATAAGAAACAAGGTATTTAAAGAAGATTTATAGAAACAAGATAATAGGAAGAATTTTAATGAGTATCTTCTCTTACAAATAAAATAGGAGTAAATCGATCATGAAATTGCGAGGTATTCTTTTAACTGTAATTGCTTTGACTTTATTATTTACAGGATATAGAGTTTTTTCTTCTACATACAAACCAGTAAATAATAGTACAACTTTCTCTGCTAAAGTAATAGATAAAATACAATCAAAAGATAAATATATCATTGAGGTAGTAGATGTTAATAACAATGATCGAACAGGAAAAGTAATTGTAAATGATGAAAATGTCTGGAATTTGATTGAAAATAAACGAGAATATTTTATGGTAGTAAACTATAAATCAAGTAAAATGTATACTCCTATATTCAGTGAAGGAAAAGCAACGTTACAACAGATTGATATTGTTAAATAAACTGGAATTGAATTTTAAATCATATTCAATATAAATAAATATTTACAATCTTATGTAACCAACACAATGCATTAGTTGAAGATCAAGAACAGCCAAAGGCTGTTCTTTTTTATTAAAGTAAATGGCAGATTAGTGAAATATGGATAGGCTAAAAAAAGAAACAAATAATGTTTTTTATCAAGTACAATATAGTTAATCATTACCTTTTAGGAGGAAGTAAATGGAGCTATTAAATAGAACTCTAAATGGACTGAAAAAAAGACTTGAAAAAGCTAACACAATTTATATCCAACATACTGAAGGAATGGTTTACGAAGTTACTTGTGATTTCAAAGCATCAGCATCTGAAAAAGCTTTAAAATTATTTGAGAATCAAACAGGCTATACGCTACCACAAGATTATAAGGATTTTTTAAAACTACATAATGGTTCAAGTCTGTTATATACACCTGATTATGGTGATGGTATTGAATTATTTTCAATAGAATACACGTTGGAACTGTATGAAAGTTGGAAAGAACACTCAGCATTTGAACGTAATTTATTTGCAATTGGAACATGTAAAGATGGATATTTACTAATTGACGCAGATCTTTGTAAACCAAAGCCTAATCGAGATGGGAATTATATACATTGGTTAATTGACGGCGGGTCTGAAGAAGATGTAATACCGTTGCATACTAATTTTGAGTTATGGTTAGATCGAATCATTGCGGCACAAGGTGATGATTACTGGAATTGGTCTATATTTTCCGCAGAAAACTATTATAAATATAAATAAGTTTCTTATTCTACTAAAGCAATGCTTTAGTTGAAAAAGTATTGTTTTTATTGTGAGCGGTATATTAAAACTACTTTCGGTTGCTTTGGTAGAAAGGACTGGTAAAGATAATTTAGGAGAAAAATATGAACTTTACACATCTTGCAGTTGCACCATTATATATTATTGTTTCATTAATTGGTTTAGGATATCTTATTTTTTGTTGGAAAGACAAGGGTTGTTTAAGTATGTTGTTCAAAATTTATTCCATTTTACACATAAGTATCTATTTTGTTGCACTTTATTTATATATAACAGGAAAGTGACACAAAGGGGGAAGCTATGAATTCAGAAATGTTAATATAATGGTATAAAAAACACAATATAGAAGACAGAACGATTAATGGATTTTGGACATACCTTGATAACTGGAGGAACGAGGATTCCGATTTGAATTTGGAGATTTGGATAAAAGATTAATTGAATTAGAGGTTAAAAAAATCCAGTTTACTCATATATTTAATTATAATGATTTTATTTATGTCCTTCTATGGATTTATTATAATGACGAAAATATAGGTTCATATAAATCTGTTTATACAATGGATGGAGAAACTGAAGATGATATTCTTAATTTCGATGATAACAGGTTTATAAAAAATCTCGTTGAATCAACCAATAATTCAATAGAAATAGCAGAGAAGGCTTTAATGGAAGGGATTTCTAGCGAAGTGGTTGGAAAAATTTCTGGGTTGAAGTCTTCACTTATAGCTGATATCAAGAGTAAAGTCTCATAAAAATCCCTATTCAACGAACGCATGGTTTAGTTGAAGAAAACGAGTTGCTAGCAGCTCGTTTTTTTATTTAACAAAATGGCAGGTTAGTTACATAAGGAATGATATAATTACGTTATTAGTACCAATGATTTTAAATAAAACATCTTTGAGTGGGGAATTAAAAATGAGCGTATCAACAGAAAACAAACAGATTGCTAAATTTGCACTAAAAGTATTTGGAGGTAAGCCTAAAGTTAATAAATATTGGGATGACAATAAAGCAAGTTCAATTGACATACTGTTTTCTAAAGATACTCAATTTGACGATAATGTATTTGCTTTTGCTACTCTTGGTCTTTCCGATTTTTCTATTGGTTATGAAAATTATGAATTGCCGCTAAGAGTTGAATTAGTGGGAGCAAGTGAATTTGAATGTTTCCCAAATCTACTGAGTTCCTGTGCGTTTTACATTATCAATTCTAATTATAAATGTTTCCCAGGAGCAATATTTGAGAATGTAGTTAGTATGTATTTGCCTCATAGTGACATGAAGCATATTTTATTTGTTAATCCTTATTTATGGGAAAATAAATTAGAAACATTAAATTTCGAGAAAAAGAAAGTTACTTGGTTAATGATTGCTCCTATTTCAAAAGAAGAAAAAAATTATGCAGAAGAATATGGAATAGAAGCTTTAGAAACTTTATTCGAAGAGAAACAAATCAATATTTTTGACTTGGAGCGCAATTCTTCAATCTAAATCCTTATTGAACTAAAGCATGCTTGAGGTGAATATCAGCTATCAATTCAGTTAGCTTTTTTTATTCTACAAAATGGCAGTTTAGCTGAATAAGGAATAATAAAATATGTTACTATTATGAAGTAATTAATGTTCTAATTTAAAAGTTCGAGAGAGGTAGTTTTAGTGAAAAAAGCTTTTTATTTAATTTATTTTTTACCGATTCCTTTTTTTACTACATGGTTTGACTTGAACAGAGTTCCGTATACATCTTATTTTTTATTATTTGCAACTCTTATTCTGGCGTTACTGCTAGTTCGATTAAGAATGAGTCGCTTTTTCATAGTAAATGCACTCGTGCTTTTATTATCTATTATTTTAGTGAAAATTTTTATACCAGAAGATGGTCCATATAAAATAATTGAAAGAAATTTTTCTCCAATTTTCTATTTTATATTATATTTTCTAGGTCAATTATTTATTAGGTTTATATTTCACGTTATAGCTATCAATAAATCAGTGACAAAAGTGCAGTAATTTTAATTCCTTTAAATTTAAAACCAAGAGTTTGAAGCTATACAACTAAAGCAGTGCGATAGTTGTAGATCAAGATCTGTTTCGGCAGTTCTTAATTTATTATATTAAGAGGAAGTTTAGTTCAAGTGTAAATGATAAAATAAATTTAAAATTATTATAAATTAATTAGGAGATTAATATTTAATGCCATTAATCCATGATTTTTATTTAGTACCAAAGGATGTAACATTAAAAAATGATATAATTGGTTACATGGATTCTATAATAGAATTTGGAGTAGCTCACGTTAAAATACAGGATGAACTTATTCTGTATATGAATGATACGATAAGTTGGGTACCATCAAAAAGAACACCTTTTACAAAGGGATTTAATGAAATGGGTCTAGATTATTACGGAATTACGATTTTCGATGAAAACTCAACAACTATTTTAAAAGACGTTCTACTTGGGTGGAGAATAATATTTGCTAGTGCTCCGAAAGTATTAATCTTAACAGGTATGTACGTTGAAGGTGATCATGAAGAAGATGGAGAGTACGAGAAAATTACTTTTAATCAAGATGAAGTTCTTCAACAATTGGATGCTTTAATCGCACTAATTGTTGAAGTCGAAAAGCATAGTCATAAAATTTATCATATAGGAATTTAAAATTCAAAATAAAACTAAATCTTATTCAACTAACGTATGCAATAGTTAAAGATTAAGAGCAGCCAAAGGCTGTTCTTTTTTATTAAAATAAATGGCAGATTAGTTGAATAAGAAGAACAGTAATCTTTATGATATCTTATCATTATATGAACATCTTGGGGGATAACATTTATGAAGAATTTTAAGCCAACGTTTTACAAAAATGTTGATGAAATCGCAGGTGAAAACGATTTTTTTAAGATTAGCATAGATTATAATGGGAATCTGGTTTTGCTAACAGTAAAGCAAGAGAAGGGAAAATATCTATATAAAATTTTTCATTTTATAAATGGAGAAATAAGAATAATTGAAATCCCTTCTGTTTCTTACTCTTTTGAATTTGCACAACCAATTGAGGAAAATTGGTTACTGGTTAGTTCACGAACTGACGATGACGAATGTCTAATTAACAATGCAACTATTTATGACGTTCAAGGCAACGCTTTGGAAACTTTCTCATTTGGCGATGCCATTGAAGATGTGCAAACTACTAAAAACTCAGATATTTGGGTGAGTTATTTTGATGAAAATATGGATTATGGATTAAGATGCTTTGATACTCAAGGATCACAAACCTTTAATTATATAGATTTTGTTAAACAATCAAATAATGAAGTTCCTTTTATTGCTGATTGCTATGCTTTAAATGTTACTTCAAATGAAACAGTTTTTATTTACTATTACTCGAAATTTCCTTTAGTTAAAATTGAAAAAGATAAAGATACTTATGAAATATTTAAAAATATTCCCATTCGAGGCAGCCATGCATTTGCTATCAAGAATGATTTTGCTTTGTTTAGTCATGATTATGGTAGAAAAGGTGAGGTATATTTATATTCGTTACAAAATAGGAGTAAGAATCTATTTTATACTCTGGATCAAGAGGGTAAATCTCTAAACTATGATTATGCTAAAGGTAGAGATAATAAATTATTCTTAACAAAGGATAAAGATATTTATCTAGTAGATATAGAAAATATATTAAGTGTAATTTAAATTGAAGTTTTCTAAAGAGTAAATGAACTATTTCTTACTCAACTAACGCACTGCGTTAGCCATCCATGAATCCTCAGATTCACAACAGTGAATGGTAGTTTATTTCGTACTCCCAAGGTAGTTGTATTAGGATCCTGTATCCAAAGTTGGAGCTTCAAAAAATATCCTTGAGTACCTTGAGTTTCATCATAGTTAAACAATAAGTGAGGTAAATAATTTATGGAATATCCAATAATGGAACCACCATTTGAAATAAAATCTTTTAGGGAATTAAGTGCTAAAGAATCGAAGGCACTTTTAAATTGGTTTGAGAGTCAAATACCTGTACGTCTAGATTTATTACAAAAAGCAATAAAACATACGACCGATGATTCAACTGAATTTCTAGATTTTAGTCCCTTATCATTGATACCATTGTGGCGTTGGTTCTTAGACCAAATTGAAATTAAGGAAAAGACACAAGAAGAAATCATGATCGAGAAATTGAATATTCCTGAACAACTTCGAAACATAATTGAAATAGAGACGCAAGAATTAAGTGTTGGAACACAAATTCTTGCGATGGATATTGCAATTTATACTGCTGAGGTATTAATAAGAAGTAATTCAGAAATAAAATGGGGAAGAATTAGAAAACCCAAGAGTTCTATAGATGTAAATCGTCCAGTTCTAATTAGTAATTCGTCTAAGGTGGTAATAAACCCGACTAATCAAATTAGCAATCTGACAGAGCGAATGGTGGAAATTGGAAATACTAACGAAAGAATACTTAAAGAAAAATATGAATCATGGGTTTATTTTTTCAGTAATAACCATTTAAAAGAATATTGAATAACTTTTATTAAATTTTAAAAATGTTGATTATTGCAAAAGAAAAAGGCATTTATTTCTAAATAAAAACAAGCTGAAAGACCGCATTTATTACTTGCTGTCTTTTTTAATTTTTAAATGAATATGATTATATCATTTTTTATGATTTAAATAGTAATCTTATTATATTTTAATCACTTCCGATGCAGCTAAATTTCTTTTGTTTATATTACCTATTATTTTTCTCAGAAAAAAGCAGGATGCCACTAACTATTTTGCCAAAAATAAAAGTGACTGCTCATACACTCCCAACTGAAATTAAACTAATGGAATGCGATACTTCAATAGAAGATCGCATTTTCTAATTCAACAAAATTGGAAGGTTAGTTGAACAAGGAAATCGAAATTAAATGTTGAATTTATAAACTTAAAAGAAGTAATAGGTGGATAAAGTATATGAGTGATAAATTCAAAGAAATAGTAAACTGGGTAGAGAATATAAATGTTCGAAATCGAAGTTCTGCTTCAGCTTTAATAATCATGAAAGATAATAATATAGTACTAGAAAATTATAATGGTTTTCATAGTAATTCTGATAATTCTATACCTGTAACATTAACATCTAAGTTCAATGTTGCTTCAGCAAGGAAATGTTATTTAGGATTAGCAGTTGCGTTTGCACTATATGAAGGGAAAATTAAAAGCCTTGATGATTATGCAATCGAATATTTTGATGAACTAGATGAAAAAATACTTGGAAAAACAACAATAAGACATTTAGTTACACATTCACATGGCTTGAATGAGACAGATAATGGATCAGCTTTTAGAGAATTTGAACCAGGTCAAGGATGGGCATATAGAGGGATTAACATATTAATGATGACAAATCTCATAAAAAAACTGTATAACAAAAGCTTTCCATATCTTCTAAAAGAAAGGGTCTTTAGACCATTAGGATTTAAAGAAACTAGCTGGGAAACAAAAGAAAATGAGAGTTTAGTTAAAGTAATTGATAATCCTGACAAAAAAGCATCATTTAAATTAGGATATTCAAATGATGGTTCCGAGTCTAACCTTCATGTCTCAACAAGAGAATTTGCATACTGGGGTAATCTTCATTTGAATAAAGGAAATCTAAATGGAAAACAGATAGTCCCCAATGAAGTTATTGAAATAGCAACTCAAGTTCAAAATTTTAATAATAAAAATAAAGATTTACCACAAAATGGCTTGTTTTGGTATGTTCAAGATATTCCGAGGAAAAAGAGTGAGATTGGTGATAGAGTACCACAAGGATCTTATCAAATATTAGGAATAACAGGTCCAACTATTCTAGTAATACCTAAATATAATGTTGTTGTTGCTAAAATGTATAACAAAAGATATAACTATGGTGGAGATCATTATCTTTATTATTTAAAAGAATTCAGTAATATAGTAGCAGATGCTTTTAAGTAATAGAGTAACATTCTAATGTAACTTACGCAGTGCGTTTGTTGAATAAAGAAGTTACATGAATAATTTTCCGATTCGCCCATTGATTAAATTGAAGTGTTCTAATCAGTCATAAAGCTAGGGTTGCTATTATAGAAGAATGAACAAAATTGAAATTACCAAACTAGGACAAGGAGTGAAGTTATGAAATTTCTGCTTACATCTGGAGGCATCAATAACAAAAGCATACTCGACGCGTTGGTAGATATGCTAGGCAAGCCAATTGCTGACTCCAACGCCCTGTGCATCCCCACTGCGATGTATGGACACCCTTGGGTTGGTCCTGGCGTCAAAGCTTGGGAGTTCATCAGTGGGAAAGAAGAAAATCCCATGGTCAGCCTCGGCTGGAAGTCAGTCGGCGTGTTGGAGCTCACAGCGCTGCCAAGCATCGACGAAAACCGCTGGAAACCACTGCTTCAGGAGACAGATGTATTGCTGGTGTCAGGCGGTGACGCCCTATACCTGAACCACTGGATGCGTCAATCTGGGCTGGCAGATCTTGTACTGTCACTGAACTCAGTCTATGTGGGAATGAGTGCTGGGAGCATGGTGATGGGACCTAACATAGGGGAATACTTCGTTGGCTGGACTCCGCCAAACGGTGATGATGAAACACTGGGACTGGTTGATTTTTCAATCTTTCCGCACCTAAATCACGAGATGCTGCCAGGAAACACCAGTGCTGCCGCAGAGAGATGGGCAGCAGGGATGCCGGGGCCGGCGTATGCGATTGACGATCATACCGCCATCAAAGTAATCGACGGAGAGGTTGAAGTTGTTTCCGAAGGGCATTGGAAACTGTTTTCGCCCTGATACTATTCCTCAGGAAACTGTTGCTAAATTAATATTGAAATAGATTGAGTTGCTCATTTTAACTTAAATAAGGATGGGCTATATTAAAAATTCATAACATAATGCAACTATCGCATGCAATAGTTGAACAACCTTTAATCTGCTTTGGTAGGGAGAATCAAATTGAATAGTTACATTTCATCAGGGGCTTGGTTTGTGCAAGTGATTGGTATTGGAATAATAGGAATTGCATATTTTCATACAAAAGACCGTCATGATAAAGCAAGAAAGAGAGGGAGTACATACTTTTCAGTAGAACTCTTTTTATTATTACCATGGTACATCGCTAAAAGTTTAATTTTCTTTTTAGGTGTATTTTTCATTTTAGTTCCTTTTAGTTCGTTGTAAAACTATTTAGAACTAATACAGTGCGTTAGTTGAAGATCACGATCTAGTATAATTTACAAAAAAGGATGTTTATATGGCACATTAATTGTAATTATTTATATAACTTCAATACTTGTATCATACTTTTTTCCGGGTACTTATGCTCCATTAGTGGGTATCGCTATTGGATTTCCGATACATGTACTATTATTACTAGATAAAATCCTTCAAAAACTAAATGAGATAGATAGTAAACTAGAAAAATAATAACTAAAAATCAACAAAATCGGCTAAAAAGTCGATTTTTTTTTGTGCTAACTGGCAATTTAGTTGAATAAAACATGGTAAAATATTGTTATTAATTTAATTAAAATAATTTTGTCCAAGCACTTTTTGAGATGTAAGGGGTAATAGGATGACAATTTTTGTACTGGGTTCTATTTTATTATTTTTTTTATTTGTCTTGCCTTATTTTATTGTATTTCTATCCAAAATTGAAAAGAAAAAAACTGAATCACCCACGTTGTACATTAATGTATCAACCGTACGAACTACCAAAGAATTGCACTCACTTTTGAAAAAAAAACTGAAATTTCCAGATTATTATAATGAGGACTGGGACTCGTTTTGGGAGATCATTTCTGGTGTCGTTGAGTTACCAAATAAAATCAGGTTTGTTGGGTGGTCAGAATTGGAGAGAAGATTCCCTGAAGATTCGAATATTATGAAAGAGTATCTTCTAGAACATAATCAGGAATTTCCCAATTGGAAATGTGAGTTCTTGTTCAACTAACACAATGCATTAGTTCAATAATTGGAGAGAGCTAATGAATAATACAATCATTTAATTTAATAATTAATGAATTATTTCAAATAGGAGAATATTAATGTCTAATTTTATTAATATCGAGAAATTCAAAAAGTGGGTAACTGAGAAAGATTTAGAAGATGAAACTATAAAAGGATTTTGGGAGAACTTTAATAGTTGGAAGGAAGAATACCCTGAAGAATTTAAAGAAACTTTTGAAGATGGATTTGAACTAGAAAAACTTTCAACATATATTAAATCAGTTTCATTTACATTTACTAACTGGCCAGATGACGATTATAATCACGTGATTATTCGTCTTAGCTTTGAATATGATGAAGAAATAGTAGGGGAATATAGAATGGTTTTTGAATATGAAACTGGTGAAATATTTGATGATGTATTTCATGTTTATTAATTAGTACCGTACTTTCTTGTTCAGCTAACGCATGCTAGAGTTAAATAAAAAACGCTACCAATTTAGGTAGCGTTTTTTATTCAACAAAATGGCAGATTAGTTCAATAAGAATTTCTAAGGACTTATTCCTCTCAGTTGTCTTAATAGTATCAGTAACTCTTGTGGGTGAAAAAAATGAAGAATTTGATTTTAATAAACATTTTTATTCCGGTAGTTGGATTTTTGATTTTCTCTTTAGAACCTGACCACTTTTCTTGGAAAAGACTGCTCGAACAAAGATTTAACACTTGTTGAAATGATAGTTCAATACCTCAAGGGGTGATAATTTGATATTTTTATATAGCCATATTTCATCTGCACTTGAGTGATATTCAACTATTGCAATGTGTTAGAATAAGTCCTACTTAATCCCAATGACTTAACTTATAAAAAAAAGCTACCGTCACTGGTAACTAGAACATATATATAAAACTAACCTCTAAAACTATATTCTTTGTTAATTATTTATTCGAGTGAGTGACGAGACCCCGTCCAATTAGATTTGCAGAAACAGGTTGTTTCCCGATTTCCCTTGCCCAAATTGATAATTGACCTATATGGTGAATTTCATGAGCGATTGTATGTCTAATGATTTCCCCCCAAGTATCCGTCACCGTTCTTCCATCTGGTAAGGTATCGTAAAATAAACGATTTTCCATTTCATTATCCCAGCTGTCTACAAAATTTTTCACTTCAATATGAAATTTCGCGTCCAATTCTCGAATTTTATCTAAGCTTTTATAATCATTAAAACTCTCCTGAAAATCAGATTTGCCTTGTAAGACACGAATCCAGCTCCACTCTACATCAACTATATGAAATAGTGTATGTAAAATACTTCCCATTCCACCAGATCGGGTCAACAGTAATTCTTCTTCACTTAACTCTTCACACCACCTATACCAATCATCTCTTACCGACCAATTATAGCTAAAAAACATTTGCAATTAAAACTCCTCCTAATATAGAAAATTAAGCTACTAAAATAATTTCATTTTTATGAAGTTACTTTATTAGTTAACGCATAGTAAAATTTATTTTTTATATACAAAACTCGGGTTATTTAAATCATTATTTTTAATAATTACATCGGCATTAAGTTGAGGTGAGTGATGCTCCAAATAGAGTTTCGAAGCTGCATGATACCTTTTAATAAACATTTCTTCGGCTTTATCATAGCTTCCAAATGCCTGTTCTTCACGGATAGCTCCTCTTTTTCTTGCAATATCAAATTCGGTATCTACGAATATTTTAAAATCGTACAGGTTATATAATTCCTTCTTAAATAAAAAGGTTCCATCTATAATAAAAATCATATCATTTGTTGCAACTTTTAAATCTGAATTAACATATTCATCCTTGAGCAAGTCAAAGGAAATTGTTTGATAATGCAAGTTGCCATTTGGACCTAAAGGTATTAAAAGCTTTTGCTTAAAAGACTCGTAATCATGGGCATCCTCATAATAACCTAAAGCAGATTCCTTCCCTCGTTTGTAACGAATTTCTCTCGGGTTATGAAAATGATCTATACTTGTTCTAATCACGTTTTTTTTCCTGTTTTTAAGTTCCTCAGCGATTTCATTAGCAATTGTTGTCTTACCAGATGCCGTGATTCCACTAACTCCCACTCGAATTGGATGATCTGTTTTTAAGCACAAAATTTTATTTACCAAATCAGAAATTAATTTGCTCCTTAACATGTATCCTCCTTATTAGCGAAGAACTTTTTAATTTGGTCCATTAATATTATTTGGACTAGTAGGATTAGTTGTATTTCTCCCAATTTCTTCATTAAGTGTTTGATTATCACTTTTAGTTGGAGCGCCGGTTCCAAACTTCTTTTCCATAAAAAAACCAAATGCAATCATAAAAATAACAAATCCCAAAATTATATATCCAAACAAAGTCGCATACCTCCTGTCATTATTAATTGTTATTTAGACAAAACTCAAATTTACACAAAATGTATGTGTATTAAAAAGCTCGTTATCGTTCTATCTTTATAGATATTCCATTTTTTTCCACTAAATTCCTTTTCCTTTTTAAAACTAAACTATCATTTAGCTCTAACAACGGCATATTATATGCCCTAGACAATACTTCAAATCCCGAAGGAAATGGGAAAAAGTCACGAATATCAAGGGAGCATTTAAAATAAAAGAACCTATCTTGAATAATTAACTTCAAAATAGGTTCTTTATTCTATTATCTACCTAAAACATGTTCAATTAACCCATAGCTCCAAAATCCAAGTAAAGCTAAACTACTTGCTAAAATGATATAGGCAATAAAAATTTGCCATTTTTTACGATTGCTAGAAACATAGTAAGTTTCTAACGTTTCTTGTTGTTTTAGTAAAGGTGAAATCCTCTTATGCTTAATTTCTTGAATCTTTTCATCAATATAAATTCTCCAGTCTAAGTCTGGTTCATGTAAACGTGCACGAACGGAACGAATTAGATAGTTTATTTCAAGGCGTTCCTTATGAATTTCTAATTCTAATTTCTTATTATCCTCAAAAAACGGGAAAAAGAAACGTTTTACAATCGTTCGATCAGAATAGACATTAAAGATCCCAAATTGAAATTGTTTAATAGTATGTTCGTATAGTTTTATTTTTTCCTTAATTACCTTTAACTGGTAAGCTTCTCGAATTCGTTTAATGAAGGTTGTAATACCTAAAATAATAATATAAAATGCGAGAAAACTAGGTTGATAAAATAAAAATACTAGCATCATCATAATACCGATAAACCAAAATATTGGAGGTAATACACTTAATATTCTCCCTCCATCTAGAGGAGAAATTGGAATTAAATTAAACAAATTAAGTATACAGCCTAAAGCAATGACTAATCCGAAAAATTCATTATGTGTGTAATGATAGAGAGGAATTGCTGGTAGAACTGAAATTAAGCCTAAAAACGGACCACCAAACGCTACATAAGATTCAGTTACAGCATCTTTTGGCATTTCTTTAAGTGAAATCACTGCTCCGACAAATGGAATAAAAAATGCTGGTGAAGTTGGTAGTCCCTTTTGTTTCGCAGCAATTAAATGCCCGCCTTCATGACAAATTAATAAGTAAACAAGAGCGAAAGCAAAATACCATCCAAAAGTAAATCCGTATACAAATAAATACAATATCATGCTTAAAAAAGATAAAAATTTTGCAGCTTTTAAGAACGGTAAAAGTAGCTTTAACTTAGTACCGATTAGTGCGATTACAATACCGATTCTTGTTAACGATTTTTTCGTTTTATTATTGATCATTGGTTGTGCCATTCATTTTCACCTTCTCGCTAATTATGATATGATTATGTAGTATAAAAATTATATCATTAAAGATTATTTGTTTGATAGAATAATAAAGAAATAGGGACTAAAGTCTGTCCTTTTACTGAATTAAAAAGAAAAAATTAAAGATGAATATAACAAAATAAATGAGTTTAAGTAAATGTTAGAGAGTTATCTTTCTAACTTTTGCATTTTTCTAGAATTATATGAAATACTCACAATGAAATTAACTAAGGATTGATAAAGTAATGAATATATTTGGGATGATTAAAGAAGTAGCAGATCATAAAGGTAAAAACATAGCTTATCGATACGATGGAAGCAGAACGAATTATGAAGAACTCATTTCATCGTGTGAGAACATAGCACAACTATTAGTTGAAAATATGATTGAAAAGGGAGATAAAATAGCGATTTTATTAGGGAATTCTCCTGAGTTTGTTCAAACCTATTTAGCAATCTTAAGACTAGGTGCGATTGTCGTTCCATTAAATCCAGCTTTTACAGAAAGTGAACTCAGCTATATTATAAAAGACTCTTCTACTAAACTTGTAATTTCAACTAGTGAGCAGGAGAAAAAGCTTAAAATTGTTAAAAAACAGTGCCCTACATTATTAAATATTATTTTAATAGATGAAATACAACCGACAGTGACAATAAAAAATCATTTAGAAGAAATTGAAATCCTACAAGATGATACGGCTGTTATTTTATATACTTCAGGAACAACTGGTAACCCGAAAGGTGCAATGTTGACTCATTTCAATTTAATTGAAAATGCAAATGATTTTTCAAAGTTAATCGAATTAAGTGAAAATGATCAGATGATCGCCGTCCTTCCAATGTTTCATTCATTTTGCTTAACATTATGTGTAAATATGATTTTGTTAAATGGGGCATCAACAATCATCATTCCGAAATTTAATCCAACTGAATTGGTTGAGGTAATCAAAAAAGAAAAAGCTACTTTAATTGCGGCGGTACCGACGATTTATAATTATTTATATCAATTAAAAAGTGCGACAGCAAACGATTTTAGTAGTTTAAGAGCATGTATTTCTGGCGGGGCATCTATACCAATCGAATTATTACAGTCAATTCAAGAAAAATACAATGTCCTAATTGTAGAAGGCTATGGATTATCTGAAACAGCTCCAGTTCTTACTTTCAATCCATATCGTGGAATTTGTAAACCAGGATCAGTTGGACTTGATCTACCTAGTGTTGAGACAAGAATAGTAAATGAAAATGGCGAAGAAGTTCCAACTGGTGAAGTTGGAGAAGTTGTTGCGATTGGACCGAATGTGATGAGTGGTTATTTAAATAATATAGAAGAAACTGAAAAAGCATTTTTTAACGGTTGGTTTAAAACCGGTGATCTCGGTAAAAAAGATAAAGATGGATATTTATTTTTATTAGATCGAAAAAAAGATGTAATTATAACGAACGGATTTAATGTTTACCCACGAGAAATAGAAGAGAGACTTTATCAACATCCTAATGTTCTGGAAGCAGCAGTAGTCGGAAAACCAAATCAATTAATAGGTGAAAGTGTGTCTGCTTATCTAGTCGTTTTAAATGATTCAATTTCTGAAAATGAGATCATTGATTTTTGTAAAAAAGCACTTGTATATTATAAAGTTCCTAAGGAAATTAATTTTGTGAAAGAACTACCTAAAAATAGTACCGGGAAAATTTTAAAAAGAAATCTTAGATAATTTTGGAGACCAATCAATTTGATTGGTTTTTTTGCGTTTTTGTAGATATTCAAAATAAATCCATGCTCTCTATTCTTTAACTAATCTTTCTTCAAATTTTTAAATCGTTAGTGAAAATATAATTCTTCTTTTTTTATTGGTATTAGATCTCAGAACACTATAAAGTTTTTCTCTTATAATTTAGTAAACTGGTTTTTTATCATGTTAAACCGTTATATTGGTTTGTTTTTATAGGTATTTTGTAGTTTTTTGATAATTTCATGTCCGAAGAAACTAGTAATTAGCACTATATAAAGAGTGACTTAACTAGTCTGAATTTCGTAATTTTGACACAATACACCAAACAAATAAATGCTAAATTTTGGTAAGATTTAAGAGGAATAGAAATCATTTTGCTGTTCTCTATTTCAAAGGATGTCCTAGGGAAAATAAGTTAAAAAAATTTATTTGTGGAGGGTATTATGAAAAGATTTGTAAAAAAAGCCTTATTATTAGGAATAACGTTTGTTTTTATGACTCCAATTAACGCAAAAGCTTATACCACATTTAATGGTCACAAGATGTCTTCTGGAATTGGAAACTACGGAAATAGTACAAAATTTTATTGGGTGGACTCATCGGCAAATACGTATTCTACTAAAATAGCAAATTCATTTGATCGATGGATATATTCAACAAAATATGCTGGAATTACAACACCAATTTCATATAGGAAGACAACTAGTAAAAGTGCCAGTACGGTTGATATTTATAAGGTCAAATCAATTGGAACAGGTATTGTAGGACAAACTATGTTTTTTGTAAATCAAACAAAAGTTAATCCGTCTGTACAAAATTGGTATTGGTCAAAAATCGAATTATCCGAAAGTTTATTGTCAAAATTTCCTCAATATCAACAAGTAACAATTAGTCATGAAATTGGACATGCATTTGGGTTAAGTCATGCTGCAAAGCAGTTAATGGATCCTGGTGCAGACTTAGCTTATTCTATTGGAATCGAATTTCCTAGAAAAGATGAATTCAATGGGATCAACTATCTTTATAAATAACGGAGGATTAAAAATGAATAAGAAGATGAAATCATTATTTTTTATTATATTATCAATTTCCTTCTTAACAGCATGTAATAATCAAACTCAAAGTAAGAAAAAAGAACCTACTACTTCAATATCAAAAGACATTAAGACTGATAATTCAATAGAAAATGAACTTATTAATGAGAACAATCAAGAATTTGTGGACAAAGTAAAAGTTGTAAATTCTGAACTTGCTTTTGCAGTTACGTACAATGATGTTAACCAATTAATGAAAGACTCAGAATTGGCCGTTGAGGGTGTAGTGTTGTCTACTGAGAATTATGTAAACATAGATAAAGCTACTGATATTGGTAATCCATTAACGAAATTATCGTTTAAAGTTAATCATGTATTAAAGGGAGATTCATCTTTAGAGGGTAAGAAAATAACAATTTTAGAGCAAGGTGGATATATTTCTGCAAAACAGCTTGGAATGAAAGATAAATTTCCAAATTTAACTGAAAAGGATTTGGACGAAACTTTTTTGGTAATACCAGACGGTCATAGACCATCGGTAAAAGGTGATGAATTTGTTGCCTTTTTATCAAGCGAGTCTTATTTTAATACTGGCTTTGATTTTTACGAATTTATAGCCGTATATCAATCAAAATTTGAATACGATAAAAACAGTCAAGAATATATAAGACCATCTGATGATTTTGCTGAAATGTTAAAAAAAGCAGATAGTCTTGATGAAAAAAAGGTAATTGAAGAGGAGATAAAAATTGAAAAAGAAATTAATGATGATGTAACTGAATTAGTGGAAGAAACGTGAGGGAATTAAATTAGTAGAATTATGCTTTTCAACTCTTTGTGCTTATGTGACTATTAAGTTAGTCATTTAACAAAGGGGATCGAAAATGAGAATGAAGATGTTTATTGTGTGTATAAGTTTAATGTGTGTATTATTGTCAAGTTGTGCAATTCCATCATCTAATGGCAACTATCTTGAATTGGATGATTATGATAAATTAACTTCATTTAGTGCACATAAAGGAGAAGTGTACTATATTGATTATTCTTTTGTTGTCAAAAAAGGCTATGTAGATTTAATTGTCTATAATAAAAAAACGAGAGATATTGTTTTCACAACATCAAATAAAAAGAAAGCAAAATATCAAGGTTCATTTAAAATACAAAGAAGCGGTATTTATATTGTCGAAATGGATGGTTATAAAGCATCTGGTGAATATAAATTCAAAATTAATAATGAAGCAATTGCAAAAAAAGAATCAACTATTGAACACATGGATGAAATGTTGTTAACGAATACAAAAAATCATGATTTTGAGATAGAGAGATGGAAGGATAAAAAAAATACTTATTACAATGTAACATTCAAAACAGATTATACTGGAGTAGAGTTGTGTACGTTTGATGGTATAAAGAATGAAAACAGCGGAATAATAGCAGGAAATTACGATCGGCAGGATGATCTTGTTGCATTACCAACAACAATTGATGTTTGGAAAAGTGCAAAAACGATGATTCATTTTAATATTCCAAATGAAAAAACGATAGGTGGTATGGTAATATGCTATATTCCTATTGAAAAAGATGGGGAAACACTTAGTAAAGGAAATCAAATATGATCGAATCCTCTTTCATTAATAAATGATAATGCAATGTAACGCATCTCTCTATTAGGTAAAAAGTCCAACTGAAAAAACTGAAAAAACGTCTAAACAAAATCCGAATGAAACAACAATAGAAGAAATTAAAAGTGCATTAAACAGATTTTAGAGAGATTGAGAGCAAATTTATGAAGCTATACTTCAACAAGGAGTATAACTTTTTTTTATGTTTTAATATAATTTCCTGTATTTTGAAATGAATTCCTACAAATCCCACAATTTTTAGTCGAAAAAACCTTACAAAAAACAACAAAAACTATCTTTTTGTGATTTTTTTCCCCTTTTTATTTCCAAAAAGCATTAAAAATGAAAATAATAAAAACTAGGTTAAAAATTTAAAAGAATAATCTGATTTTACTTAATAGATAAGTATAAAATGTAAATGTTTTTCATTTACTAAATTATAGATATGAACACTAGAAAAATAACAAGATTTATTGGGAATATTTGTAATTTTTGTAGAAAAATAAATGTGAATTTTATCTTAAATTCCCCCAATACACTTTATGAATTTGTCTGATTATAATATTAATTGTAAGATTTTTCAGAAAAGTGCAAAAAGGAGAATGCAGATGAATAAGCATAAAAACAAAAAAATCGTAAAGGTAATGACTGCTGGAGTAATCACTTCTAGCTTGTTTTCAGCTAGTTTAATTTCTGGTCATAAAACATTCGCAGTGACAAACTCTTCTGGCTCAAATACTAGTATTAAGGATATTGATAGTTATATCAAAAATATTTCCAATGCAGATCGAGAAATGATTCACAGCATGCAGGAAAATAATAATGCTGAAGGTCTAAAAATCTCACCTGACGTAGATTTAAATGTAGATACTCCTTTAAATGTAATTGTTCAGTTTAAACAAGCTCCATCAGAAATTGATTTTAAAATCAATCAAAAGAGCGGCCTTAATGCTTCTAAGCAGGATTCAATAGATAGGGTAGTGGAATCTCATAAAAAATTTAAAAAACAATTAAATGAAAATGAAAAATTAAAATCGATTGGTATTAAAAGAGAATACAAGAGTATCTTCAATGGTGTTGCAATGACGCTACCTGCTAATGAGGTAAAAGAACTTTTAACATTAGATACAGTAAATGCTGTTTATGAAGATCGAGAAATTACGGTGGAACCTTTCGTAGAACAAAATGGTGAGCCAACAAACAACGCTTCGATTAAATTAAATAATATGGAACAAATCGGTGCTGAAAAGCTACATAAAGAAGGTATTACTGGTAAAGGGATTAAAGTAGGTGTCATTGATACAGGTATTGATTATACTCATCCTGATATAAAAGATGTGTATAAAGGCGGATATGATTTAGTAAATAACGATTCGGATCCTATGGAGTCAACTTATGATGATTGGAAAAAATCTGGACAACCCGAATTAAATCCAACTTCAGGTGAACCTTGGTATACGGCACATGGAACACATGTATCAGGTATTATTGCGGGAACGGGTAAAAATAAATCCGATTTTGCCATAACAGGTGTAGCTCCAGAAGTAGAGCTTTATGGCTATAAAGTTCTTGGGCCATATGGTACTGGATCATCGAATACAATACTTGCAGGAATTGAAAAAGCTGTAGAGGATAAGATGGATGTCATTAACTTATCGTTAGGGGCACCTGTTGCTAACCCACTTGATCCATTGGCGGTTGCGATCAATAATGCTACATTAGCAGGTACGGTATGTGTTCTTGCTGCTGGTAATGCTGGACCTAACCAGTATACAATTGGTAGCCCAGCTTCATCTGCGCTTGGTATTACAGTTGGCGCAAGTAGCTCGCCTATTACGATCCAAACTAGTAATGCAGTCGCAACTTCAGCAACTGAAACCGCTAAATTAGACAATATGAGAATGATGGGTTCAGATTATACTAATCTAAATACGTTGAAGGAATCAAATCTTCCAATTGTTTTCGTAGGTAAAGGTCAAGTTGCAGATTACAATGGTAAAAACGTGAAGGACAAGATTGTACTGATTGAGCGTGGCGATTTAACTTTGAATGTAAAAATTAAGAATGCAAAGGCAAATGGTGCCAAGGCAGTAATCATATTCAATAATATTGATGGAGAGACGTATATTCCTTATTATTTCGGAAATAATTTTGACTTTATTCCAACCTTTAGTATTCCAAATGATCAAGGTACAAAACTTGTCAATATGTTATCTAAAGGTAATGTTAACGTAACGATGAATGATTTTGGATCTTTTGATACTGATGGTGATAAATTAGCTGACTTTAGTTCAAAAGGACCAGCAAGAAGGTATTATGACATTAAGCCAGAGGTCACTGCACCTGGTGTTGCAGTATTTTCTTCAATCCCTGCTTATTACAACGGAGTAGCTCATAAAGATGACTACGAACATGCATATGCGAGATTTGATGGTACTTCTATGGCTGCGCCACATGTTACTGGTTCTGCTGCTTTAATTTTACAAGCTCATCCTGACTATACCCCAGAGCAAGTTAAGTTAGCCTTAATGAATTCAGCAGATGCGTTAAATGGAAACTATAGTGTTTTTGAAGAAGGATCGGGAAGAATTGATGCAGATGAGGCTGTACATTCATCAATTCAAATTGGTGTGAAGGATGATGCACCAACACTTGATGAAAATGGCAATAAGATGATGATCCCAGAAACAGCTGGGGACCTAAGCTATGGTGCCATTGTATCGACAGATGAGGATTATACAGACAAAAAGACAATTGAACTGACAAACAATTCAGATGAAGAAAAAGTGTTTGATGTAAAAGTTCAATTTAATAATGTTGAAAGTTATGATAAGGACGCAGTAAAAAATGGCATTTCTTTAGACGTGCCATCTGAAGTTAGAGCTAAAGTACACGGCATGTCAAAAATCAAACCAAATCTTACTGTTCCAAAAACAGCTGAATTAGGAATTTATGAGGGATACATTACGTTTACAAATAAAGAAGATAGCAATGAAGTTTATCAAATTCCATTCGCCCTAAATAAGATGGAACAAGGGATAAAAGACGTTCTTTTAACAACAAAAGCTTTTAATACAAGAAGAGATTTACCATTCCCTATCTCAGGATCTACTGGAATTGCATTCTCTCTAAACAGTCGTATGGAGACAGTTGATGTAATATTAAAGAATGCCGACACCGGCGAGCAATTGGGAATCATTGACTCATTTGATGGTGGATATAATGAAGGTATGACATATGGTTTAGATGCTGGATTTAATGGTCTTTACTTCCCGTTTACAGGAAATCCTGACCAACCAGTTCATATTACAAAGGCACTTGCTTCTCCAGGAAGATATGAGATTGAAATTGTTGGAACAAACGAAGAAGGGAAAATATTTAAAAAATCTCAGCAAATTGTCATTGATAATACGCTACCAACGATGAAAATGAATATTCCAGGTGGAGTTTATGAAGTAGATGATACAGGTCTAAAAATTACAGGTAATATTTCAGATTCAAGTATTGATCAAATAAACAAAAATGGTGATAATATTGACCAATCAAAAAATACAGTTAAAGTAACGGGTGCACAAAATCCTATTGGTAATGTACCATTAGTCGTTGATCGTAATGGAAACTTTGAATACACAAGAAAAATCCAAGCAGAGAAAAATTTCTCAACAATGACATTATTAGGACAAGACATTGCAACAAACGGAATTCAAAATCACCCTAGTCAGACATACACTTTGGTTAAAAAGGGACAACCTTACATTAAATTAACAACTGATAAGTTTGACGCAAAATACGGTGATACTATTAAAGTAACTTTAAGTGAACATAATCTTAAAAATCTAATGGGTGGTGAGTTTACACTTACTTATCCAAAAGATGTATTTGAATACCAAAGCACAGAAATAAGTAGCGAATATGTTAATGCAGCAAAAGCTTTAGGGTTAACTGCAAACCTTACAGCTCAAGATCAAAAAACAGATACATCAAACAATTGGATAAAATTAACGACAAGTTTAGATGGACCTACTCCTACAACTGGAATCAATGCAAATATGCCAGTAGCTACGATTACGTTAAAAGTTAAAGATAAACCAAGCGTATATACAAAATGGGTTCAACAATTAGGATTCCAAACTGCTAAAGCGAATATTTTAGGTCAACCACAAATGACAATAAACAATAAATTTGGACAAGGAGTTAATATCATTCCATCTTATTCAATTCTTGAAGGCGGATTCCTACCAGATGGATTTGTACCTAGTAATTCGATTTGGTTAGATCCTAAAAAGGATTATTCAAAAGTAGGAGCAGAAGTGTATGTAATTGGTGGAACTGATGGGAAACGTTATGATGCAACCATCAACAGTGCTGCTAGATTCTCAGTACCTAATCTACCATTACTAGATCAATCTTACGAAATTGTTATCAAAATACCAGGTCATTTCGAAAGACATGTAAATGTTAATGAAATGGTAGATTCATATGATGCAATGGATGCTGGAAAATTAAAGTATTTCTACTATGCTACGATGAGAGCTGGAGATGTCAACAATGATAACGTCATTGATATACTAGATGCAGTCTATATCACTAGCAAACTAAATACAAATGATCGAAATGCAGATATCAATTTTGATGGAAAAGTTGATGCGAAAGATCTTGATTATGTTAAGAGAAACTATCTAATACAAAACCCTGACGTATCTGGAAAAATAAAACCAGTTACAAAATACAAAGGGAAAACGATTGATGATTATATTAAACCATTAGGGTAAGTTTTGTAGATTTTGGCCACTAGCTTTTATGCTGGTGGTTTTTTTTGTACTCATAAGGATTATCAGTAAGTAATAGTTTGCTCCTATCATTTAATCTTTGATAAATCTTTAAATCATTTGATTCATATCGTTCTTTTTGATTTTTCATAATCCACCTCCTTTCAATCTATCTTACATACAAATGAAACTAATAATTTGATGATTTTCTAACTATTTTATGAATTATGTGTTGTTTAGACTTATTTCACACAAATTTTACACTTTTTTAAGATTTATATGATATAGTTCACTTAATTTCAATTGAAACAATCTTTTATTTTTAGAGTGTGTAGTTTACGAAAGTAGCTAGCATGCTAAGAATAAAGATAATTTAAATAAAATTTTATTACCGAGCGAGTGAAAGAAATGTCAATTAAAATGAGGTTTCTGTTGTCTTATATTGGGGTGATTCTTTTTTCAATCACATTATTATTAGCAGCAGGTTTTTTAATAATTTTTGCAATAACAGGAGACGTAAAGTCAGTAGAAAATCTTTACAAAAAGACTTATGTACAAAAGCCTTTGACTACAGTTGAAGAAAGTGTGTTTCTTGATTTGAAGCTACTTGCTAAACATAATCCTCAGCAGTTACTTAATAAGAAGGAACTTAAAAGTATAGAGCATAAGAATATTTTTATTGTAGTTCGAAATGGAAAACAAATTGAGTACGCTTCCCCGTCATTAGATAAAAAAGTGTTGGAAAAAGCGCTACCTGGGTTTGAGGAAACGAATATTAATACTCGCGATACGATTAAAATTAAAGATTTGTTTTTTACGTATGTGAAATTTGATTTTTATTTTCCAAATCAAAGCCAAGGGAGTATTTTTGTCTTAAAGAAGGCAAGTTCATATGCCGAGGTTATTCGTAATCTTTTTCCAATTTTACTAGGTTTATTGCTTTTTTTATTTATCATAATCATCGGAATGTTAAACTATTTAGTTTCCCGAAGTATTATTAAGCCAATCTCAAAACTTAAAAATGGTGCAGAAAAAATTAAAGTTGGAGATTTGAATTTTGAAATTGATACAAATTCAAATGATGAAATCGGTGTATTAAATAAAGCTTTTGAGGAAATGAGAATCAAATTAAAAGAATCGATCAATCTCCAAATACAATATGAGGAAAATCGTAAAGAGCTATTGTCCAATATTTCGCATGATTTGAAAACACCGATTACTTCAATAATTGGATATGTGGAAGGGATAAAAGATGGGGTAGCTAATACTCCTGAGAAAATGGAAAAATATTTATCAACAGTTTACTCTAAAGCAAAGGATATGGATTCATTAATCGATGAATTGTTCTTATTTTCTAAATTGGATTTAAAGAAGGAACCATTTCACTTTGAAAATATCGAAATGAATAAATATATAGGAAGCTATATAGATGAAATTTATTTGGATTTACTGCAGCAAGGCATCAAAATAGAATTTAGTCAGGCAAATGAATCAATCAAGGTTACAGCGGATCGAGAAAAATTAAAAAGAGTGTTGTCAAACTTAGTAAGCAATTGTGTGAAATATATGAACAAAGAAGAAAAGAAAATTTCATTTTCATTAAATGAACAGTTAAATGAAGTAATTGTTGAAGTAACAGATAATGGTCAAGGTATTGATTCTACAGCTTTACCATTTATTTTTGAACGATTTTACCGTGCAGAACAATCAAGAAATTCGCAAACTGGAGGTAGTGGTTTAGGACTAGCAATTGCAAAACAAATTGTTGAAGAGCATGGAGGGAAAATCTGGGCAACTAGCGAGATCGATAAAGGGACAAGTATTTTCTTTTCCTTAAAGAAAGGTGAGAGAAATTGAAAGAAATATTACTGATTGAAGATGATATAAGCATTGCAGAATTACAAAGAGATTATTTAGAAATAAATGATTTTCGTGTAGATATTCAACATAATGGCGATGAAGGCCTTCAACATGCACTAAAAGGTAACTATGATTTAATTATATTGGATATTATGCTGCCAGGAAAAAATGGTTTTGAAATCTGTAAAGAAATACGTGCAGTAAAAAACATACCTATTTTATTTGTATCTGCAAAAAAAGAGGATATTGATAAAATTAGAGGCCTCGGTTTAGGTGCAGACGATTACATTACAAAGCCATTTAGCCCAAGTGAACTAGTTGCAAGGGTAAAGGCACATTTATCCCGATATGAAAGGCTGGCAGGGAACAATACCGTTTCAAAAACAATTTTCGTTCATGGAATATCAATCGATCGTTCAGCTCGTAAAGTTTTTATTAACGAAGTAGAAGTACCATTTACGACTAAAGAATTTGATTTAATGGTATTTTTTGTAATGAACCCGAACCAAGTTTTGAGTAAAGAACAGCTCTATGAAAAGGTTTGGGGCCTCGAATCAGCTGCAGACGTTTCAACTGTAACCGTCCATATTAGTAGACTACGTGAAAAGATAGAAAGAGATCCTACGAACCCTAAGTTTTTGGAAACAGTTTGGGGAGCGGGCTATCGATTTAATGTATAACGAAATTTTTAAACTATCACACTTGCTAAGACTTACGATAGGAGCAGTATTTGAAGTTTAAAGTATTCTAGTTAATATGGGTAGTTAGAAATAGTTTCAATGCGATGGTCCTTTGTAAATTATAATGTCTGGTGCCTTCCTATCGTTCAGCTTGTTTTTGATATCCCACCTGGGTGAGCAGGTGGGATTTACAATCTATAAAAATAGTACAACACATGAATATTAAATGTTCACTTTTGTGGTCGACACTCTTTCATTTGAATTCCAGGTTCAAATGAAATCGATTGATCGGCACCGTTCATCGTGACAGGGACTCCAAAGGGAACACCGTAATTTGGTGAACAATGACCGATATGAAATCCGCTTAAAACAGGTAATCCAAGCGGGACGATATGATCATTTACAATGTCCGCTATAGTTAGGGAGTTTTGGCGTTTTTTCGGTCCGCAATCATTGAAATTTCCTAAGATAATCCCTTTACATTCCTGAAGCTTATTTGCTAATCTTAATTGATTAATCATGCGATCAATACGGTAAGGTTCTTCTTGAATATCTTCAATAAATAAAATCTTTCCTTTTGTATCCACTTCATATGGTGTACCGATAGTGCTTGTTAAAACTGTTAGATTGCCACCGGTCATCGGGGCAGTGACAGAATGTGAAAATGCAGGGTATGTATCTACTTCAGAAGCGGTGAAGGTCAGACTGAGCGGTTCTAATAATTGCTTGAAAGACGCTAATGTCTTTGGTGGGACAGTATCTACACCACACTCTTGCATCATAGGCCCATGGAACGTTACTAGATTTGCTTTTTGTTGCAAAGCAATATGCAGAGCAGTAATGTCACTGTATCCCCAAAAGATTTTCGGATTGTTTTTGATGAGCTCGAAGTCTATGTCTTGTAGCAATCTTCCGCTTCCATATCCTCCGGTTGCACACAGTACCGCCTTTACTTCAGAGTCATAGAAGGCATCATGTAAGTCCGAAACTCTATTTGCATCACTTCCTGCAAGGTAGCCTCGTTTTTCAGTTACACCTTTTCCGATAAGGACATTGAGGCCGGCTTGTTCAATTTTTAGCTTCATCTTCATTACATTTTCAATGTTTGGTGGACTTGATGGTGCAATTATCATCACTGAATCTCCTGTTTTTAACGCATTCGGTTTATGCATAATGATCCCTCCCACTTGAAAATATCTTCTTTTATATATTCTATATCTAGCAGGAAATTCCTCATCTTAGGCTGTATTTTAAAAAAATATATTTACTTAAATTAGGAAGGGATTAATTGTACGAAAGAGAAATTAACAATTGAATACTAGCAAGGGAGTGGTTTAAGTGAAATCCTTAGAAA
Organism: Bacillus sp. AFS029533; assembly: GCF_002585125.1. Lineage (NCBI taxonomy): Bacteria > Bacillati > Bacillota > Bacilli > Caryophanales > Bacillaceae > Bacillus > Bacillus sp. AFS029533. Next base: position 59,980 of record NZ_NUQC01000013.1, read on the forward strand.
ATGTAGAATTTAAAGCAGAGATTTCAAAAGAAAAGCTAGTGAAGTGGAGAAGACATCTACACAAATATCCAGAGCTTTCATTTCAAGAGGAAAAAACTTCTCAATTTGTATTTGATACATTGCAATCATTTGGAAATCTGGAGCTCTCACGTCCGACGAAATATAGTGTGATGGCAAGACTAGTTGGTGGAAAGCCAGGTAAAACGCTGGCTATTCGCGCCGATATGGATGCCCTGCCGATTGTTGAAGAAAACAGATTTAAATTCGCCTCAACAGTCCCAGGTGTGATGCATGCTTGCGGCCATGACGGGCATACGGCCATTTTACTTGGAGCGGCTGAAATCTTGGCAAAGCATAAAAATGAGATTAGTGGAGAAATCCGTTTCCTGTTCCAGCACGCCGAGGAACAATATCCGGGTGGAGCGGAGGAAATGGTGCAAGCGGGAGTTATGAATGGAGTAGACTATGTGATTGGCTTGCATCTCATGTCCGGTTTGGAAGTAGGCAAAATCGGTATCGTTTACGGACCTATGATGGCAGCCCCTGATGCATTCCATATTACAATAAAAGGCAAAGGCGGACATGCCGCGCATCCAGAAGATACTGTGGACAGTATTGCAATTGGAGCGCAAATTATAACGAATTTACAGCATATTGTTTCGCGGAAAACCAATGCATTTGCGCAACGGGTTCTGTCTGTTACCCAATTTCACGCAGGAACGGCTGATAATATCATTCCCGAAATTGCTGATATTGTTGGAACCGTCCGTTGCTTTGACGAACAACTGCGATATGATGCTGAGGTGCGAATTGAACAAATTGTAAAAGGAATTTGCGAGGCCCATGGAGCAAGCTATTCCTGCCATTACCGTTATGGGTACAGACCAGTTATTAATCATGATGCTGTCACAAAAGTAGTAGAACAAACAGCAATTGAAGAATATGGCAATGAATCTATTTCGTATATCAAACCATCTATGGGAGGGGAAGACTTTTCTGCTTTTTTACAAAAAACGGACGGTTGCTTTTTTAAAATTGGTTCAGGATCAGTGGATAGTGAAAGTACGCTTCCACACCATCATCCAAGGTTTACAATCGATGAAGAATCCCTTGTTATTGGAGTTAACATGTTTCTGAATGCAGCATGTAATCTTTTAAGTAAGGAATAAAAACTACTAATATTATTTTTCTGTTCGATAAATTGAACATTTAAAGAGGTAATTCGATGAATATACAGAATATTATAACTATTATATATGTTAAATATTGAGGAGGATTTCATTGAATAAACGATCTAAACGTTTAACCGCTTTACTACTAATCATGGGCATTACACTTCCAGGATGTGCCCCCCAAAAAGAAAAGGCATCAACAGCTGCGGGCTTGGGAAAACAACACACAAAACAAGTGCTGCGTTTAGTTGAAACATCTGAGCTTTCTTCAATGGACTCATCCCTTGTAGAAGACTCTACAACACTCAGTGTACTAAATAATGTTATGGAGGGGCTATACAGACAAGGAAAAGATAGCCAGCCAGTACCTGGAATTGCAAAATCCTATACAGTGAGTAAAGATAGAAAGACTTATCTTTTTAAACTGCGTGATGCAAAATGGTCTAATGGGGATCCAGTGACGGCACATGATTTTGAATATGCTTGGAAACGCACTTTGGATCCGACAACAGCTTCAGAATATGCCTACATAATGTATGATGTTAAAAACGCAAAGAAGATAAATGAAAAGCAACTACCTGTTGATCAATTGGGAATAAAGGCTATCGATGATCATACGTTAGAAGTACAGCTCGATAATCCAGTGCCGTATTTTCTAAGCTTGACCACACTTGCCCCTTTCATGCCTATTAATGAAAAGGTTGTAAAGGAGCAGGGCAAGAAATATGGTTTGGAAGCGAACACAGTTGTTTATGACGGTCCGTTTAAAATGAGTGAATGGAAGCACGAACAAAGCTTTAAGCTTGAGAAAAACACGGAATATTGGGATAAAAAGAAAGTAAAGCTGGATGAAATCAAGTTTAATATTGCGAAGGATAACTCCACAGCTATTAATCTATATGAGACGGGAGCAATTGATAGGGTCAGTCTTACAGCCGAATATGTGGACAAGTATAAAGACGATAAAGAATTTAAAACAGCACAAGAAGGAAGGCTTATTTACTTAAAGCTAAATAACCAAAATCCTATTTTAAAAAATGTGAATGCGCGTAAAGCGATCGATATGGGCTACGACAAAAAAGGGATTACGGACGTACTCTTAAATAATGGGTCTACACCAGCTTACTATTTTGTAGCCAGACATTTGGCGTATGGTCCGGATGGAAAGGATTTCAACGATACTACAGGGGACTTCAATAAAACAAATATTGCGATGGCAAAGGAATATTGGGAAAAAGCCAAGCAGGAGCTTGGAAAACAAAGTGTAGCTTTAGAGTTTCTAATTGCAGAGGACGATAATAATAAGAAAATTTCCCAGTATATGAAATATGAACTTGAAAAAAATCTACCTGGTTTAACAGTGAACATCAAAATGCAGCCTGCACAGACTAAATTTGCGATGGAAGATAAGCTCCAGTACGATATTTCTCTTGCAGGATGGGGACCGGATTATCCTGATCCGATGACATTCTTGGATAAATGGGTGACGAACAATAACATAGCGTACTCGAATCCAAAGTATGATGAATTGATCACAAAAGCAAAAACGACACTCCTACAAGATCCGAAAGAACGATGGAAGGCTTTAGCAGATGCTGAAGAGCAATTGCTTGGAAAGGATGCAGCTATTTCACCTATGTATCAGAATGGCGTGGCTTATTTAGAGAAATCGTATGTGAAAAATGTTTACAATCATCCGTATGGGGTGAAAAACTCCTACAAATGGGCGTACATAAAAAAATAAAATGCTTATAGTTTATTTTGAGATAAACTATATGAAATACGAAAAATAAAGTGATTAATTATCACAAATTTCATTTGAAGGAACTTACAAAACAATAGAAAATAGCTAATACTTATGACTGTCTAATTAGGCAGTCTTTTTTTAGTTCAAAAAACATGGCCAATTTATAAAGAAATATTATTAAAAATTTTATACTTTTTTAATAATTTGTTTAGAAGGAGTTTTCATTTAAGGATTAACATAGATTTCATACCAACAATGGTCTAACTTATTAGAAAGATTGGAGGGAAATTTCCCAGGAATAAAGTGATATTTTCATAGTGATTAGTAATGGAAAAGGAGGACGTTATATTTTATGTGGAAGTTACTTGCAGTAATAACCAGCTGCATACTTTTGCTAAATGGATGTGCCTCATTTGCTAAGGGGGAAGAAAAAGTGAACGAACAATTATTTCAAGCAGCTAAACGAGGAGAAACTGATATCGTTAAAAAGTTGATTGAGAATGGTGCAAATATTAATGCACAGAATTCTAATGGACAAACTGCCACGATGATTGCAACTTATCAAAATGATTTCAAAACTGCAAAAGTACTGATTGATGCAGGCGCAGATGTCAATATTCGAGATCACATGAAAAACAATCCTTTTTTATATGCTGGTGCTGAAGGCTTTATTGATATTCTAAAGCTTACAATAAAAGCTGGTGCTGATCCAGCCATTACGAACCGGTATGGTGGAACAGCATTGATTCCCGCCTCAGAACATGGATATGTAGATGTGGTCAATGAACTTCTTACGAATACCGAGATTGATATTAATCATGTTAATAATTTAGGATGGACGGCCCTTTTAGAAGCAATTATTTTGAACGATGGAAGTGAAAAACAACAGCAAACAGTACAATTACTTATTGAGAATGGAGCAGATGTTAATTTGTCTGATCGTGAAAATGTTAGCCCCATACAGCATGCGCGTGAAAGAGGTTTTAAAGAAATCGAAGAGATTTTGCAAGTAACAGGTGCTAAATAAGGTAAGTTTTTGAATAAATGGAGAACATATATAAAACGATAAAATGAACATTGAGGAGACAATTAAAATTGAATAATAAAACAAAAACAATTTCATCTATATTACTCGGATTAACATTAGTAGTAACAGGTTGCAATACAGCTGCTGACGCACAAGTAGAGCAAGGTAAACAAAAGCAAGAAAGAGTATACAAAGCTCCCAAAAAAGTAAAGAACAAATTAACAAAAGGCCAGGTCATGGCTAATATTTTAAGTAGCACAAACTGGCAAGGTACAAGAGTGTATGATAAAAATCATCATGATTTAACAAAAGAGAACGCAAATTTTATTGGACTTGCTAAATATGATGCAAAATCGGGCAGATACGAATTTTTTGATGCAAAAACGGGTCAAACTCGTGGGGATAAAGGTACATTCTTTATTACAAATGATGGTAAAAAACGAATTTTAATTTCTGAATCAATGAATTACCAAGCTGTAGTCGATATGACAAAACTAAATAAAAACGTATTTACTTATAAAAGAATGGGGAAAGATGCAAACGGGAATGATGTAGAAGTATATGTTGAACATGTTCCTTATAAAGAAAAACAGCTTTCTTTTACAGATCCTGATAAAAAATTAGATTCTAAAACAGGCGAGATTGTAAAAAACGTTGATGGTGATAAAATTTTAGGTAGAACACTTTGGAATGGTACAAAAGTTCTAGATGAACAAGGGAATGATGTAACGAAATATAATACGAATTTTATTAGCCTTGCAAAATTTGATGGATACACTAATAAATATGAGTTTTTCAATCTTGAAACAGGTAAAAGCCGTGGTGACTATGGATATTTCGATATTGCCCACGAAAATAAAATTAGAGCACATGTTTCAATTGGAGCAAATAAGTATGGTGCTGTTCTTGAATTGACTGAGCTTAATAAAAATAAATTTACTTACAAAAGAACAGGCAAAGACAAAGATGGTAAGGATATAACAGTATTTGTTGAGCATGAACCTTATAAAGGTGATTTTAAACCGATGTTTAGTTTCTAATAAACTTAAAAAGGGATGGAGAAATCCATTCCTTTTTTTATGTATAAATAATTTTCAATAAAAATGTTAAATTTCCCCCAATACAATTAATATTTAAATTACTGGATTTAGAAGGTATTCCAACCTGTAATTAACAAATAATTGGTATTTTTAACATTCTTTTTAAGATGAAATTGTTAAAATTCCCCCAATAGTATTGAAAGGTATTATCTTGTTTAATTAAAATGTGGATTGATTTTCACATAATTAAGACGCTTCCAATCTATCATTTAAAAAGGGGAATTCAAATGGAAAACAATTCTACATATTACAATGGCAGTGTACCAGAATATGAAGTACCAATAGAGATTGGGAAACAAAAAGACGATGAAGATATCTTGGTTGAAGATGAATCAATAATAAATGATGAGAAAGCATCAACGTTTATTATTGAGTAAATTTAAATTGCAAAAGCTTGTAGACAGTGGGATTTTCCCGTTGTTTACAAGCTTTTTTGATTAGATCCTCATAACAATAAGTCGAACTAATCACAGAAAAAGCCTTCCATACATAAAATAAATGGGCACAAATACAATATTTCATCTAAAAGGATGTGAGGAAGATTTATCCATTAAATCATTATAACTTAGCAGGCATGCGATATGATTATTCAACCCCTCAATATCAAAGTGCTATCCGATCAGGCAATTTGAATACTAATTATACGATTAAAGCAACAGGAAAAGGTGAAGTATCAGTAAAGCCCGACCAGTCGTTTGTACTATTAGGATCAGTAGTAGAAAATATGAAAGTACAAACGGCTCAAACAGAGAATGCAATCATTTCGAATAAAATAATAGAAGCATTAAAAGGAATAGGGATTAAACAAGACGAAATTGAAACGAATTCATATACAATTGATCGAATCGTTGATTACCAAGATTCACAGCAAATTTTTAAGGGGTATCGGGTGAGTCATATGTTCAAAGTAATCGTGAAGGATCTTGCAAATGTTGGGAAAGTGATTGACGTTGCAGTTGAAAATGGAGCAAATGAAGTTCGAAATCTTACATTCGAAGTATCAAATCCCGAACCATATTATGGAGAAGCACTACAAAAGGCCACTTTAAATGCAAAAATGAATGCAGAAAACATCGCGAAATCCCTAGGGTTATCGATTAATAACATACCGATTTGGTTGGCTGAAGAAGGAATTCAAGTTGTACGTCCGATGTCTTCATTAACAATGACTGCAGCAGCATTCAGCGGTCCAACTACGCCAATTCAAGAGGGTCAAATTAAAATAACTGCTTCAGTGCAGGCAATGTTTAATTATGTAAGTTATTAAATGGTTAAAATTCGAATTAGACAGAAATATATAAATATAACATTATAATTGTTAATTTAAACAGATAGAGATATAATAAATCCGGATGATATGGAAACATGATAATGTATTTGTTATGGATCTATTAAATTCATTTAACTTAAATTGGATTGGTATATTAGTAAATTTTTTTGCTAATTAACTATTCCACCAAGAAGACAGTAAGCCTATGAATCGGCTAATTGTCATCCTGGTGGAATTTTTTTTTTGAAAAAAGTGGGAAGTGAAGTGATTTTGAGAAATGTAATAGAAACTAAGATGATATTCCTCGTCTTTAGTAAATAGGTTAAAGAATTCTGTGTAAAGATAAGCTATAACATTTTAAAAAAAATGGAAATTGAGGCGAATAAGTAATGTCAAAAAAAATACATGAATTTAATGATCTGATGAGAAAACTTCGGAAAGATTTGTTTGGAAAAGGTCCAGAGCGGATTCATACGGTGTTTGTTGAAAACATGGCCATTTCAACATTATATGGTAATTTGACTCCAACTGAAAAATTTATTTCTGGAACAATGAACGGGGCAGAAATGGTTCATACTGCACGAACAAAAATGATTCAAGATTTATATTTAAATAACCCACCAAAAGGTTTAGAAGAACTTGTTGGCGCAAAATTAGTCCATCTATTTTCAGATATGAAAGTTGAAGAAAATATAGGGATTTCGGTTTTTGTGTTCGATCGAAATATTATATAGAAGAAGCAAAAATGATAAGTGTTTTTCATAAATAAAAAACTGGGGGAGACAAATGATTGGAATGAGTTGGTTTAAAAATCGTAAATTGTTGATCAAGCTTTATCAAACCTTATTAAATATATCATTATTATTACTGAGCCTAATTCTTGCTTACTTCCTTTTCAGAGAACTTTATTATATTTTTAATGATATTTTATTGGAAAATAAAAATGTTCATCAGATTTTTGGAAAAGTTTTAATATTTTTCTTATATTTTGGATTTATATCAATTATTGTTCAATATTTCAAAGAAAATTATCATTTTCCTATACGCTATCTTCTATATATAGGGATTACAGCTACAATTCGTTTTATTATTGTAAATAATGGAGAATCGTCACATAATTTTTGGTTAGCAATCATTATTCTAGTGCTAACAATTAGTTATATCATTTTACCTTTTGGGGAAACGAAAAATGGTTGAATTAATCATAGGAGAAGTCAAATTTTCTAAAGTTAAGACAATTTAACCCAACCTAAAGGTTGAGTTAATGTAATTATACATGAATGACAATATTCATAGATCAACTTGAACAACCTGAACTTGAGCAACTCGAACTAGAACACGAAGAATGAGAACTACTAGAACATGAAGAATGTGATGAACTTGAGCATGAAGAGTGCGTGTTATGATGTTGACTATCACTATTGTTTGAACCATCATTTGTACTTTCATTTAAAGCAAAAAAAGTATTTGTAGCTAAAAATGCAGAATTAATATGACCATCATCTGATTTTTTGCTAGTAGATGAACGATTAGTCGAGCTTGGGAACGATTTTTGTGATAGGTGTTTAGTTCTTGCTTCTTCATTTTCTTTTTCTACTAAATTTTTTTGAATTCTAGCAAACTCGTTTAAAAAATTATTTTTAGTTTGTGAGTTTAAATGTGAAACGAAACTTTTTGTTTGAATTGTTTTGCTCGATAAATATTCTTGAACTTTAGTATTTTTATAATTAACAAATAAATTTCCTAACATATAGGTATTTACAGATGTCGTTTCAAACAAAGTATTATATAACAAATTGAAAACAGCCCTAGCATCGCTTCGATCGGTTATCGTTACATCATCCTTATGAACATTTGGTTCATGGTGTATCATTTCACCACAAAAAGTCTTGCAAAAATTAGGATAACTTTTCGTAAATAAAATCATTTCGTGCCAGATTTTATCAACTTCTTGACTATACATTTGAATGTTTTCAAAAATTGCTGCCATTAAGAAAAAGCGCTTTAATTCCCTTTCAATAAAGGAATACTTTTCGCTGCTCCAACCTTCTTTTTCAATAACTCTTTCTTTAACATTAGCTAGGAAATCCATTTTCCATGCGTTTTCTAGTCTAGAAACTAATGTTAAATCAGCGAAGTTAGAATTTACCTTTAAGTCGTTTATATTAAACTGAATAGAAAGATCTTTATAGTATGCATTATCATTTTTTAAATTCTTTTTAAAAAATCTTCCAAAAAATTTTTTCATATAAACCTCCTTTTATTTATTTTTAATCTAATTATATAATTAAAAAATTAACAAAAGAAGAAAATTGTTAAGATTAGGAAATTATTGAATTGTGAACTAACAAACCTTGCATAAAAACTGTTTATGGAAGAAAGTCCAAAGGTTGATCGTTAAATCTAGTTTTTTCATTCTTTATTAACGTCGGTTTTATTTCAATTAACTGCAAAGTTTTTTGATATGTAAAAATATGGTACAATCTATATCTATTCACAATTTTTTTAGGGCTAAATCTTTAGTTGAAATAGATATTTCGAACTGGTTTGTTTAAAGTTCTATAATTAGGTAATTTAAATTTGTTTGGAGGGTTTTATAGAGATGACACAAGAGCCTGTAATACCGGTTGTATCAGGGCAAAGAATTACTCCATTTCTAACGTTTAGCGGCAATGCGGAGGAAGCGATGAATTATTATGTTCGTACTTTTCCGAATTCAAAACTCGTTTCTCTTCGAAGATTTACGAAAGATGACCGAGGTGTAGAAGGGAAAATTATGAATGGTATCATTGAAATTTTAGGACAGTCTTTTATGGTTTTGGATATGGAAAAAGAACATTGTCCTGAATTTACTTGGGCTGTTTCCTTTTATTTAGAATGCAAAGATGATGCGGAGTTTGATTTAATTTTTGGTGGCTTGAAGAGTGATGGGAAAGTACTAATGGGGCCAGTAGAAATGAATGATTTTAGTAAGGTTACATGGGTGACTGATTGTTTTGGTGTTACTTGGCAGCTAGTGTTAAGAAAAAAATCTTAACAAACGGCGAATGATCCCTTTTTTGTTATTCAACCAAGTTATTTTTATTATGACAAGTAGACAAATAGACAAGTTTTCTTAAATAATAAATCATTGGTAAATAATTTGAATATTTACATAAGTTTCAATAAAAAAATATTTTTTAAAAATAATAATCTGAATATATTGAAGTTTACTAATTGTTGGCATATAATGTAATCAGATACTAGTTTATTAGAGAAAGTAATTAAGAGGTATTAGCGATATGGCAGAGCAAAGTCAACGAATTGGTCGAACAGCTATGATGCTTGCTTTGACCGATCAAGAAGAAGAATTAATGAAAAATGAAAACGTTGTATGGTGTGTAGGTAAGGTCGGTACAATGGATGCTCAAAAGGTCGTTGCCGCGATTGAAACCGCTGCCAAACAAAATGGTGTAATTAATGGAGCTCTATATAGAGAAGTTCATTCATTATATCATGCAACACTTGAAGCAATTCAAGGCGTAACAAGAGGTCATGTTCAATTAGGTGATGTTCTTAGAACAGTAGGACTTAGATTTGCTGTTGTTAGAGGAAAGCCTTATAAAAACGTGAACGAGGGTGACTGGATAGCAGTTGCACTATACGGTACGATTGGTGCTCCAATTAAAGGATCGGAGCATGAATCAGCAGGACTCGGCATTAATCACATATAATCGCCCATAGTTTATTAGATGATAGGGGGCTATGATTCGTAAGTTACTATTTACGTCTCATAGCCTCTTTCTGTGTTTTTTTTGACAAAATTCGGAGGTGTTTTTTAATGGTAACTTTAACTGGTAATAGCTTAACAATGGAACAAATGAAAAGTATTTTATTCGATAAGGCATATGTAAAAGCAGGAGAAGAGAGCTTAGTTGCGGTAAAAGCTTGTAGAGAAAAGGTAGAAGAAATCGTAAATAATGGCAAAGTCGTATATGGTATCACAACAGGTTTCGGAAAATTTAGTGATGTATTAATTGAAAAAGAAAATGTTTCAACACTTCAATATAACTTAATCGCTTCTCATGCATGTGGTGTTGGTGAACCGTTCCCTGAATTAGTTTCAAGAGCGATGTTAGTACTTCGTGCAAATACAATGTTAAAAGGTCACTCTGGCGTGCGTTTAGTAGTAGTTGAAAAATTACTTTCATTAATTAATGCTCAAATTCACCCAGTGATCCCATCTCAAGGATCATTAGGTGCTAGCGGAGACTTAGCTCCTTTATCTCACTTAGCTTTAGTTTTACTTGGTGAAGGTGAAGTTTTCTATAAAGGAAAACGTATGGAAACAGCAGAAGCTTTAGCAAAAGAAGGAATTTTACCAATTACGCTAGAAGCTAAAGAAGGTTTAGCTTTAATTAATGGTACGCAAGCAATGACAGCAATGGGCATTCTTACTTACCTTGAAGGTGAAGAATTAGCTTATCAAAGTGAATTAATTTCTTCTATTACATTTGAAGCATTAAATGGTATTACAGATGTTTTTGATGAAAGAATTCATATTGCTCGTGGATATAAAGAACAAATTGAAGTAGCAGAACGTTACCGCAATATTTTAGCAACAAGCCAATTAACGACTAGACAAGGTGAAATCCGAGTTCAAGACGCTTATACATTAAGATGTATCCCTCAAGTTCACGGAGCAAGTTGGCAAGTTCTGAACTATGCAAAAGAGAAATTAGAAATCGAAATGAATGCTGCGACTGATAATCCATTATTATTCGGTGATGATGTATTCTCTGGTGGGAATTTCCATGGTCAACCAATCGCATTTGCAATGGACTTCTTTAAATTAGGTGTTGCTGAGTTAGCGAATATTTCTGAAAGACGTATTGAGCGTTTAGTTAACCCACAATTAAATGATTTACCACCATTTTTAAGTCCAGAACCAGGATTACAATCTGGTGCAATGATTATGCAATACGTGGCTGCTGCTTTAGTTTCTGAAAATAAAACTTTAGCACATCCAGCAAGTGTTGACTCAATTCCTTCTTCAGCTAACCAAGAAGATCATGTAAGTATGGGTACAATCGGTGCACGTCATGCTTACCAAATTCTACAAAACGCTAGAAGAGTTTTAGCAATCGAATGTATTTGTGCAATGCAAGGTGTTGAATATAAAGGAATTGACAAAATGTCTGAGACAACTAGAAAGTTTATGGAAGATGCTCGTAAAACAGTTCCATCAATTACTAGAGATCGCGTATTCTCAAAAGACATTGAAAAATTAACAACTTATTTAAAAGAAAATTTCTTAGCACGAAACTATACAAAACAAACACAAATATAAGAAGAGGTGGAATTAAAATGGAAATCACAAAAGGATCTTTAAAAGCGCCAAAAGGTACTGAATTAAACACTAAAGGTTGGATTCAAGAAGCAGCACTTCGTATGTTATTAAACAACTTAGACGAAGAAGTAGCAGAAAGACCAGAAGATTTAGTCGTATATGGTGGAATCGGTAAAGCTGCAAGAAACTGGGAAAGCTTTGATGCAATTATTGAATCACTAAAGAAATTAGAGAGCGATGAAACTTTATTAGTTCAATCAGGTAAACCAGTTGCAGTTTTTAAATCACACGAAGATGCACCACGAGTATTATTAGCAAACTCTAACTTAGTTCCTAAATGGGCAACTTGGGAACACTTCCGTGAATTAGATGAAAAAGGCTTAATGATGTACGGTCAAATGACTGCTGGTAGCTGGATTTACATCGGTACTCAAGGGATTTTACAAGGTACTTATGAAACTTTTGGAGAAGCTGCTAAACAACATTTCGGTGGAAGCTTAAAAGGTACAATTACAATTACTGCAGGTCTTGGCGGTATGGGTGGAGCTCAACCGCTAGCTGTAACGATGAATGGTGGAGTTGTAATCGGTATCGATGTAGATGAAACAAGAATTCAACGTCGTATCGACACTAGATATTGTGACGTATTAACTCACGATTTAGAGGAAGCATTACAACTTGCTACTGAAGCTAAAAACGAAGGAAGAGCTTTAGCAATCGGCTTAGTAGGCAATGCAGCTGAAATTTTACCTCAATTAGTTGAACGTAATTTTGTACCTGATTTAATTACTGATCAAACTTCAGCACATGATCCATTAAATGGTTATTTACCAATCGGAATGACAATGGAAGAAGGAAAGAAACTTCGTGTCCAAAATCCAGATGAAGTCATTAAACGTGCAAAACATAGTATGGCAGTTCATGTTGAAGCAATTTTAGCAATGCAACAACGTGGTGCAATCGCATTTGATTACGGTAATAATATTCGTCAAGTTGCGTTAGATGAAGGCGTTAAAAATGCATTTGATTTCCCTGGTTTCGTACCTGCATTTATTCGTCCATTATTCTGTGAAGGGAAAGGTCCTTTCCGTTGGGTAGCACTTTCTGGTGATCCAGAAGATATTTACAAAACAGACGAAGTAATTTTACGTGAATTTGCTGATAACGAGCATTTATGTAATTGGATTCGTATGGCTCGTGAAAAGGTTGCATTCCAAGGTTTACCATCACGTATTTGCTGGTTAGGCTACGGTGAGCGTGCTAAATTCGGTAAAATCATTAACGAAATGGTTAAAAATGGCGAATTAAAAGCTCCAATCGTAATCGGTCGTGACCACTTAGATTGTGGATCAGTAGCATCTCCAAATCGTGAAACAGAAAGCATGAAAGATGGTAGTGATGCAGTTGCTGACTGGCCAATCCTAAATGCACTTATTAATGGTGTAAACGGCGCAAGCTGGGTAAGTGTACACCACGGTGGTGGAGTAGGTATGGGTTACTCTTTACATGCTGGTATGGTAATCGTTGCTGACGGTACTGATGCAGCTGCAAAACGTATCGAAAGAGTATTAACTTCAGATCCAGGAATGGGTGTAGTTCGTCACGTTGATGCAGGTTATGATTTAGCTGTTGAAACTGCGAAAGCAAAAGGCGTAAACATCCCAATGATGAAGTAGGTGTTTGAATTGAAAGCAGATATTCTATTAACAAATATTGGTCAATTATTAACTATGGATCATGGTGATGGTCCAATTCATGGAAAAGACATGAGTAATCTACCTGTTCTAGAAAATGCGGAAATCGCATGGAAAGATGGGCAAATTATTTATATCGGACAAATGAACGAACAAAAAATTGATGCAAAAGAAGTAATTGATTGCCAGGGAAAACTAGTCACGCCAGGATTAGTTGACCCTCATACTCACGTGGTCTTTGGAGGATCACGTGAGCATGAAGTTAGTTTGAAATTACAAGGTGCTTCATATTTAGAAATATTAGAAATGGGTGGCGGAATCCATTCTACTGTAAGTCAAACTAAATTAGCATCTCATGACGATTTGAAAAAGAAAACGATTCATCACTTAAACAGAATGCTTTCATTTGGTGTAACAACAGTTGAAGCAAAAAGTGGTTATGGACTTGATGAAGAAACTGAATTAAAACAACTCCGAGTTGCTAAGGAATTACAAGCGGAGCATGATATTGATTTAGTTTCAACTTTCTTAGGTGCGCATGCAGTACCAAAGGAGTATAAAGGAAATGAAGAAGCTTTCTTAGAAAAAATGCTTTCTTTATTAGATGTTATTAAAGAAGAAGAACTTGCTGAATTTGTAGATGTATTCGCTGAAACAGGTGTATTTTCAGTTGAACAATCAAGAGAATTTTTATTAAAAGCAAAAGAACAAGGCTTTAATGTTAAAATTCATGCCGATGAAATAGATCCTCTAGGTGGCACTGAAATGGCAGCTGAAATTGGTGCTATTTCTGCTGATCATCTATGTGGAGCTTCTGAACAAGGCGTTGAAATGCTTGGTAAGAGCAATACAATCGGTGTCATTTTACCGGGAACTACTTTCTATTTAAATAAACCTGAATTTGCACCTGCAAGAGCGATGATTGAACATAACGTAGCAGTTTCATTAGCAACTGATTTCAATCCAGGAAGCTGCCCAACTGAAAATTTACAATTAATCATGACAATCGCAATGCTTAAATTAAAAATGACGCCTGAAGAAATTTGGAATGCCGTTACGATTAACTCATCATACGCGATTAATCGTGGGGACCAAGCTGGTAAACTTAAAATTGGTCGTAGGGCAGATGTCGTTATTTGGAATGTACCAAACTATACTTATGTACCTTACCATTTTGGTGTAAATCATGTAGAATCAGTATTTAAGAATGGTAAATTAGTAGTAAGTAGGGGTGAACACGATGTCGCTATCACATCTTAAAAAAGCAGGAGATGCCATTTTCATTGATTCAAAAGTCACAAAAGCCAACGAAATCATCTCTGCATGGAATGGAACAGAAGCATCAAATTTCTCAATAATTGGTGTACCATTATCTAAAACATCAATTAGTCATTCAGGCGCAAGCTTTGCACCTGCTTCAATTCGAAAAATGTTAAGTAGCTACAGTACTTATCATATTGAAGACCAAATTGATTTAAAAGATTACAAAGTTACTGATTTTGGCGATATTACGATGCATGTGACTGATTTTGAAGAGTCTAGAAATCGTATTAGATCGACAATCTCTGAATTGCTAGGTCAATATAAAGAAACGATGCCAATCATTTTAGGTGGGGATCACGGAATTAGTTTTCCAAGCATTTCAGCTTTTGCACAAGAACGAGGAACAGTAGGCGTAATCCAATTTGATGCTCATCATGACCTAAGAAACACTGAAGATGGTGGACGTTCAAACGGTACACCTTTCCGTAGCTTAATTGATGAAGGCATTCTAAAAGGTGAACACTTAGTTCAAATTGGAATTAGAAATTTTTCAAATAGTGCTCCATACACTGAATTCGGTGTTAATAACGGAGTAACAATCTATTCAATGCGCGATGTTCGTGAATTAGGAATCTCAAAAATTATTAAAGAGAGTATCAACCATTTAGTAGACAAAGTAGATGCAATTTACATTAGCCTTGATATGGATGTACTAGACCAAGCATTTGCTCCTGGTTGCCCAGCGATTGGGCCTGGAGGAATGGACAGTCAAACGCTATTAGATGGCATCTGTTATCTAGCATCACACCCAAAAGTTTGTGGAATGGATATTGTTGAACTTGACCCAACAATTGACTTCCGTGACATGACAAGCAGAATCGCAGCACATGTTATCTTAAACTTTCTTGTTGAGAAGGTTAAGCTATTAAATAAGTAAAATGTAAAACTCGTAAACTTAGTTGTTTGCGAGTTTTTTTGCTTTTTATGGGGAGGGGTGTGAATAAAGGTAGGGCTGCAAATATACCTCGAAGTGTAAATAAAAGATGGGTGACTGCAAATAAGGGATAAGTGACTGTAAATAAAATTTGTAACAGTGCAAATAAGAGATGTGAGACTACAAATAAGAAGGGATAAGTGACTGCAAATAAAATTTGTAACAGTGCAAATAAGAGCCCTCGGGCTGCAAATAAAGGTCGAAGTGCAAATAAAAGATGTGAGACTACAAATAAGGGATAAGTGACTGCAAATAAAATTTGTAACAGTGCAAATAAGAGCCCTCGAGCTGCAAATAATGGTGAGGTGCAAATAAAAATAAAGAAATTGCAATTAAAATAGGAAAAAGTACAATTAAAAATAACAAAACTACAATTAAAATTGTGATAGCTGCAAATAAAAATTTCAAGAATACAAATAAAATTAATCAAAGTGCAAATAAACCTAGAATTCACGTTCTAAAATAGTAAAATCACGATGTTTTTAGTTCTTTTAAACCATTAAATACATATTTGATAGCACCAAGCCAGCTTGTTATAATTAAAATAAGAACAAATATTCGATTTCGTTATAAGTGTGAGCTACAAGAACGAAAGAAGGAGGAACAATTTTGTCAAATAACATAAAACAGAGAAAAATAATTTTAGATCTAGCTGTTACTTTAGATGGTTTTATAGAAGGGAAAAACGGAGAAGTTGATTGGTGCATAATGGATCCCGAAATGGAATTCACAAATTTCTTAAATCAAATTGATACGATTTTATATGGTCGAAAAAGCTATGATTTGTGGGGGAATTATATTCCCAATATAGATGACGCTGAATCTGATAAAGAAATGTGGGATTTAGTACATAGTAAGAAAAAATATGTGTTTTCCAGAACTCAAACAAAAGATGAAAATAATGCAACATTTATAAATGAAAATATAATTGAAGAAGTAAAAAAATTGAAGGGAAATCCCGGCAAAGAAATCTGGTTGTATGGAGGATCAAGCCTTATTACATCATTTATAAATTTAGGTCTAGTAGATGAATTTAGATTATCAATTCATCCCGTAATATTGGGTGAAGGAAAGCCTTTGTTTGTTGACATTAAACAGAGAAAGAATTTAATCATGGTGAATACAAGAACGTTTTCTTCAGGAGTTGTGCAGGTGACTTATCATTTGGATGAAGAATGACCTTGTTTAAAAGCAACATTTATATTTGGCTATATGTAATTAAATAAGGGGGTAATAATGATACTTCTTAATGGTATTACTGGATTCTATGAAAAACAAAATGAACCTCCTAAAACTGATGGTAAACAATTTAAAAGATTGTGTTTCAGTATTATAAACCAAAATAAAGGAACTATTTTGAACTTTCAAGAACCACAGATAGCTTCAAATTTTTATTCAATGGAAGTGAAAATTTCCAATAAACATTTTTCCATACTTTTGAATGCTCATTATCCATTTTTAGCCTTTGCTTCAGCTGTTAATTTTGGAGAAATTAATTTTATAGAAGTTCCTCATCTAAAAGAAGAGTTTAGCCCATTTTATATAGTACTGAGTACAAAGGTACTAAATGAACCACTCTTATTAAAAAGTGAGAATGAATTGAATAAAGCAGAATTAAATCAAATAGCATACTGGAAACCTGAAAGAATAGGTGAAGTCTTATTTAATCATTGGGACTAATTTTAAAATAGGCTCTGTTAAATTAAAATGTTGTTTTTTGAATTTAAAAAAAGGTTGTCTAATAAGACAACCTTTAAACGCTTATGTAATTCTAAATCTGTTAGTTCGAAAACGTAGTAACAAGAACAGCTAATTTTAGCCCGTCTTTTCTTTGCTTATTGTAACACTTTGCCTATTTAATAAAATCAGCTCTAAGTAAGTAGACAACATCATAGTCTCTTATTTCATCGATATGTTTATTAACATCTCTATAAAAATCATCAGTAAGCGAATCCATACGACTTCCATCTTTTTTATAACAAATGCTAGCTAAAACTATATTATGTTGAATAGGGTTGTTTTCTGTTTGGTTACTTCCTGAAATACTCGTAACACCTTCTAATCCATCTTTAAAAATCGTTTCCACCTGATTACTTGCACTTGTTGAACCATCACTATTAATACTTATATTAAACAAAGATTGATTTTGATTAGTTGGTGTTTTAGAAGTAGTAAAAATAATTGTGCCGTCCTCTTTAATCCCAGAAGTAATATGATTGATCTTATCTCCAACTAATTTACCAAATTCATATTTTTCAATCCAAACAGATAATTCCTTGTAATTACTTGCAACATTGAAGTCATAAACAAAAGATTTATCCGAGGTTGTTGAAAGTATTGCGTTTTCTCTTTTTGTCAACTTAACTTCAGAAATAGTATTGTTTGATTTTTGGATTTTAGTACAAGCACTCAAAGAACAAAATAACATAATTAGTATTGTTGTGAATATAATCTTTCTCATTTATACCTCCAAACCTTAATATTTTAAATTATAACCCAAATATTGGTAAAATTGTTACAAAACTTTATTCAATTAACTTGGTATTTAGTTGAATAAGAAAATAAATTTAATCTATAGAGCCGTAAAATATACTATATTACAATGTTCTTATTCAGCTAAAGCAAATAGCGGAGAAGATAAGGTGGATTAATCATGAACTCATGGAAATATCAAACAACAAACGATTACTTTGATTACTTAGACTTTCACGATTGTATCGTTGAAGAAATAAAAATAGAAAATAATATTGTTACTATATATTTTGAGTTTATTTACATCTCTAATGATCATCCTCTAAATCCTTATAAAGTAGCAAAATCAACAGATAAATGTAAACTGACTTTTTACAATGTAAAAATAAGTAAAGCAATTATCTATTTAGATGATGAACAGGAAAAAGAAGTTCAACTGATCGATTTAGATGGAATGGAATTATTAGAGGTTAAGCAGCGACTTGTTGAAAAAGATTTCATTTATGAAATTTTTGGTACTGACTGGAAAACACATAATTTTTGTAGCATTAAACTTAAAGCGAAAAGTTTTAAAGTTGAGTGGAATGAATTCACTGGAGATGCATGGTATGAATGACTGATTTTTTAGTATACCGGTCTCTTACAATGAGGTGAAAAGCTATGAGTAATGAAGTCAAAGAAGAATGTAAAAAAGATCTCGAGGGTCTTCATGTATTTTTAATTGTCATTGTGTTTTCATGTTTACAATACTTTTTTCATTTGTCCGATTTCATTATGTTAATTCTGTCTGTTCTCTATGTTTTTATCATTGTTTATTTTGTTGATAAATGGAAAACTAAAGAAATTTTAAGGTATTTTACTTTGTTAATCATTGTTTATTTTATAAATAAATTATTTTTTTTATAGATAATGATATCTTAAGTAACTGAAACTTCATTAATAGGGGTACAAAAAAGAGGATGATCTATGGATCTTCCTCTTTTTTGCTAAAAGAATAGTAGCTAAAAGAATGTAAATAAATTTTTACAGTAAATTGGCAAAACAAACTTTACGTTTACTTTTATATTATTTTAAGAAGAAATTAGGGACACTTAGCAAATTAGCATATATAATTAGTAAAGCCGAATCAATAGGCGTTTTGGAAAATTTATAACTATATGCTTCAGTTGGAAAGTGAGATAAATTAATTATGAAATATGATTTAGTTTTTGATTTAGACGATACATTAATTCAAACCCAAGCCGCATTTCGGCATAATGTAGATTTGTGTTCGAATCTAGTACATCAAGCGCTAGATGAAAAAGTAATAATAAATGACATTAAAGAAGTTTTTAATAAAATTGATCTAGAACTAATAAAAGAATTGGGTTTCAGTAAAGCGCGATATCCTTATGCATGGGAATCAACTTTAGATTTATTGGCAACTCGTTTTAATATAGAGATCTCAAGTATTGTCAATGATCAATTACAATCATTAGCAAAAACGATATTTAAAGTAAATATTCCACTGCAAAATGATACATTTATAATAGAAGAATTATCAAATCGCAAAGATGTAGCAAGTATGACTATATTGACTTTAGGTGAAAAGGACGTACAATCAAAGCGAGTAATGGATACTGGTTTAGTACATCATTTTGATAACGTATTTATAACAAGTAAAAAAGATAAAAGTACCTATCTTGAGTTAAATGAAAAATTAAGTAATCCAGTTATGATCGGTAACTCTCTTAGAAGTGACATTGTCCCTGCTTTAGATGCAGGGATGAAAGCAATTCATATTATAAGAGATTCATGGTCTTATGACGAAATAGAACATAATCATAGAATAGATAGTATTAAGTCATTAGTCGAGATTAAATTACTTTTATTTGGTAATTTGGTAAAACTCTAAAGGGTGTTTTTTAGTTCGTTTTATTGATTGATAGTTCAATTAACATTACTAGCTAATAAGTAATTATTAAGTATGCATTAGTAGGATAACAAATGGAGGATGATCATTAATCGATCATCCTTTATTTTATTTTTAGATGGATAATTGAATATGGTTTATGCAGAATTATTATTCAACATAATGGCAGGAAAGTTGCAGCAGAAAAGGATAATTAACCTAATATTTTTTTGTAACTTTTAATCCTTATGTATTTAAATGATAGATTATCTTTTTTAATTTAACATTAGATTTCATACTTTCGGATTAGGGCAATTCTATTCAAAAATGTAATTTTACATATATTCCCATATAACATGAGGTGGTATACTTATTTTGGGAGGGGAAGAAATGAAAGATTTAAAAAGGATCATTATCACGCTAATCACCTTGTCATTTTTAATTACTACTTCACATGTATTAGCAATGGATACGGGAACTGGTGAAAAGGGGAGCGTAACGAACCTAAATGCTACACATAAAGACCATATTGTTACACTTACATGGGATTGGAATGCAAGTGATAGTTACACAATTGAACGTAACGGTGAAATTTTAGATAATGACGTTTGGGGTAGTGGGGAATATAAAGATTCAAATTCAGTGCAAGATGATATTACATATACTTATACGATTTGGGCAAATGGGTTTGATGATAAAAAATCTGTAACAATTACGATTGAAAAAGATACAACGCCACCACCAAATGTTATTTTTGATGATTATCCAGTCATTGATAATCATTTTATTCGTTTTGCATGGCGAAACCCAACATACACACCAGATTTAGAGTCTGTAGACATTTATATGAATGGAGAATTGTTAACAAACTTGGGTACTGGTGCATTAAATGGCGGTGTTTATACCGCAAATAATTTAGAAGCAAATACTACTTATTTGTTAAAATTATGTCCAAAAGATAAATTAGGAAATGTAGTCCCATATATAGATTGTTCACAAAAAACGGTTAAAACAACGAATGAGAACAGACCTCCAGGTGAAATTAAAAATGGTAGGATCCAATATGTACAAAAAAATCTCATGTACAATATGGCCACAAGAACAGACTCTAGCGATAAGTATATGGATTTCTCTTGGGATTCCCCATCAGATGCAGATTACGTTGGAACTTATCTAACATTGCCTAATGGGAAAAAGATTTACATTCCAGGAAGGCCTAATTACGGTGGTTTTTATGAATACAAACCTGACACGGTATTTAAGGAACAAAAGTTTATTCTTCAAACTGTAGATTATAATGGAAACATCTCAAAAGGAAAAACATTAATTTGGGATAATCCATTACCACCAGGTCCTGTAACGAATGTGAAAATTAAAGAAACGAATGGGATCGTTACAGTTTCATTTACGCCACCAGTAGATCATGATTACAGTTTTACAAGAATTATCTTACCTAATAAAAAAGAAATTGGTTTAAATAAAGGAACAAACACTTATAGTTATAAAGGGAATCTAGTAGTTGGACAATCCTATAATTTTGTATTCTCTACGTCTGACGTAGATAAACTATCAGTGTATGCTCATTACTCACCAGAAGTAACAATTACGATAACACCGAAAGCTACAGTGGTTAATAAATACTATTATTTGAAATCAGCGGCTACTCTTAGAACACTTTCGGATGGTAAAGGGAAGGTAGTAAAATCAATTCCAAAAGGTAAGAAGATATACGTTATTAGCTCCGGGTATGGCTTGAAACATGATTATGTTTATGTAAAGTATTCAAATAAGTATACCGGCTATATTACGAAATCAACCGTGAAATTTTAGGCTCTCTTAAACTTAAATGTTGATAGTTGCGTACTGAAAAAGACTGTTAATTATGATATTATCCCCTTATAGTAGACACGCGAAAAAACCTATCCGTTAAAATGGATAGGTAGTCTACTATAGGGGGATTTTATTATGGCTTTAAAAGGAACAAACGGTAATAGACGGAGGATCTAAACAATATGAGTAAAAAAGGTATTGAACTTGGAGATATCTATGCATGTAAATTACCAGATGGAAGATATGGAACGATTAAAGTTATAAATAGAATAGAAAAGTCATATTTAATTTTTGTTTCAAAGTACATTGACATTAATTTACCAACCATAGAAAACAAAGAAATAAATGAGATTTTGAGATCAAATAGATTTCTATATGAAAATGAAGAAGCTTTACTTTGGAAAGATGGAAAGATGTACAAAGATATGATTTATATAGGGAATTCTCCTATTTCGGATTATGAAAAAAGATTAGTCAGTTCATCATACGGAGGAAAGTGGCATCCAAGTATTGCTAATCCAGTATATTATGAATGGCGCTGGTTACATGACAGAGAAAATTTTGAAAGAGAAGTTCTAGAAAGTCAAAAGATAGAAAGAGAAGAATTTCTAAATAAACCTCAAAAACCTAAAAAAATGATGAACGAAGAAACATTTTGGTCAATCATTTCACTTCTGGATGTAGAAAGTTCAATTGATGGTGAAGAAATCATTCAACCAGCCGTAGAAGTGCTTACTAAAATGAGTGTAAAAGATATAAAACAATTCGAAGAAACACTTTCATATAAATTATATTTACTAGATACGAAAGAACACGCTAAAAACATAGGCGAAAATTCATACAGTGAAGATGATACATCGTATTTTTCACCAGATTTATTTTTGTACAAAAGATGCTTAGTAATATCTAAAGGAAAAGAGTTTTATGACCATACATTGAATAATCCGATCAATATGCCAAAAGATTATTCCTTTGAAATGTTACTGTCCTTAGCTTCTGTTGCATATGAAATGCGAATGAAGAAAGAGTTTGAATATATACCAGGTTGCGATTATGAAACTTTCTCTAATTTGGAAGGCTGGAAATCATAAAATAACTTGGTTCTTATATAACTACCTTGTTTGTTCTATTTGTAACGATTTTACTTATATTTTTAAAATCTACTAATTCTATATTACCGTCCTTTAAAAACTAAAGGAAGTTTTACATATATGGTTCAATACTTTTATTCATTAGTTGTGTATGGATTAGTTAAGTCATTTAATTGAAGAGAACATGCTATCGTTGAAAATCATGAGTAGCCCAGTGTGGCTCTTTTTTTTAAAAACATAATCACAGTTTAGCTGAACAAAGAAACCGAAAAATGGAAATATATGTTAATATATTAAATAGCAAACATAAAAAATAATAATTATTAGAAGAGGTGAAACAATGAAAAATTTCAGTTCAATTTCACTAATATTATTAATCATTGGATTGGTATTGTTTGGAATAATTTATGTTGTTCCAGGCTTCAACGAACTTATTGCTTTAATTGGTTTTATATTGTTATTATTCGGAGCGATCTGTAGCTTTATAGCAATTTCCAAAAGAGAAAGAGGCAACACAAAGTTTTTTGCAGTATCGTCGTTTTTTATCATATTTTTATTGATTACTTGGTTTGAACCTTTTCTAATCCTACGTATGTTAACTTGGATTAAAAATTAAAAAACGAAATAGCTTCTAACCAACTAAGCATGCAATTCTTCTATTAAAATTAGAGAATTTAATTAAGATGTACAGACTGGAAAATCAGGGGGATTTCACTTTATCCTTCATCTTTGACTAATTAGTTTTACATCCTTTATCAAGTGGCAAAACTAATGATAAAAGGAGGATGTAAAAGTGACTCAAGATCGATTTGAAGAAGCATATGAAATGTATAAAAATCAAAGTGATGACGAACAATTGATGGAAGATGAATCAGTAAATCAGGACAAGGAACATATTGTTGCTGTTCGTAAAAATGAAGATGGTGATTTAATTGGTTTTAGAACAAGTTTTAATCGTGAACTAGATTATCTTCAAGCTCTGCAGGAAGCAAAAAGTGGAAATTTAGCACATGTAGATTTAATCCATAAGTATGGTCGTGACATCATTAGAAGTGAACCGGATGGTATAACAGAGAATAATTTGAGTAATTTACCAGAGTTTTAAGACTAAAAAGCCTATAAAAAACGAAGTAAACCCACTAGGGAATTTTCCTCGTGGGTTTTTTATTCGATCTACTCATTTGTCGTCAATCTTGTAATAGAAGTCAAATGAAATTGAGTGAACAAAAAATTATAGAGTTCAATATCAACATTCTCAATCATGATGAGGCATCTTCTATTTAAATCTTAGTATAGCTTGTCCACACTTTTAAAATATTAGTCTATAAGTGGGGAAGTCACTTATTCAGTTTGACTAAGTCTATTTAATCTTGGCAATTGGAATTGTGCAGCGTTTGCTTCTTCAGTTCCAGCGCCTTCGTTGTGTTCGGAATCTGTTCTGATTCTGCTTCTTTTGATTTTGCTGTCTCTGATTTTAATTCCTTGCTGTCCGCCTAATTCATCGTTATCTCTTCCAGCAATACCGCTTCTACCATTTCCATCTGCAAATTGTGAACGATCATTTGCTGTTTGGCTATTGTCTCTAGCATTTTGTCCGCCTTGATTTGCGTTCATTCCAACATTTCGATTAATTTGTCCTCCGCCTTCAGCTCTTTGTTCGACCTGGATGCGATTCTCTTTAATTTCAATGTTGAAAAAATTAAAATTGATTGAACCATCTGGATTAGCTGCTGCAAGCACCTCTTGAATTTCTTCTTTTAAAGCTTTGAAATCTTCAAATTCTGCTGCCATTGTAAAACACTCCTTTCTATCAATACTCTCACTATATTCACTTTTAATAGTTTCTGATTAGACATTTAATAGATTAGTCAATATATTAAATATTTTTGAGAAAAAAGTTTAAAGTAAATTATTTATTTCCCCTGAAATTCCCACTAGAAAATGTTGTTTTTTTCAAGTAACAGTTACTAATTACACAGAATAATTCATTATTTCACATTTAAATCATAGATTAATAATGGAGTGTGATCTAATTGAATCCTTTTTTAATAAAAATAGTGAAATCATTTTGCGGTGTAATTGTTATCGATCTGTTATTACTTATTTATTGCTTGTTACTAGGTAGCTATTTTCATATTTTACATTCATTTACTTGGTTCGGATTTAAAATAATTGTTTTACCTTTTAGTCTATTAGCATTTATTATTTCAATTGTTTATTTTAGTAAAAAGATAGAAGTCGAAGTATCAGAAGAAATTGATGAACTTGAAGAAATTGAAATTGAGCATTCAACAAGAATGGAAAAATACCATCAGCCAGAAAAAAATTGAACTGAGGTGGTAAAATGGACCTCGAAAATATTGTTTTACGAAATATTGAAGAGCGGATCAAACGTCTAAGAGCGAAACAAGATGAAGATGGTTCTTGGGAATATTGTTTTGAAGGTTCATTAATGACGGATAGTTTTATGATTTTATTAATGAATGATCTTGAATACAAAAATCAAAAGGTAATTAATGGGATTATTGATCGAATCATTAATCTTCAGCATCCGAATGGAGCTTGGAAATTATACGAAGATGAAAAAGATGGAAATATAAATGCAACAGTACAAGCTTACATAGCTTTATTAATCTCAAAAAAGTATTCAAAAGAACATTCGAGTATGAAAAAAGCTGAAAAATTTATTCGTGAGAACGGTGGTATTAAAAAAACACATTTTATGTTAAAAATGATTCTGGCTACTCATGGTTTGATTGAATATCCAAAATTATTTTATTTTCCAATGAGTTATTTTTTGCTCCCAGATAAAATGCCGTTAAGTTTATTTGATTTAAGTAATTATGCTAGAGTTCATTTAGTTCCAATGATTCTTTGTATAAATAAGCGATTTAAATTGAAATTGGATGACGATCTAAATATCGATCATCTTCTGGAAACTAGCGAGGTAGATTGGTTTTACGAAGAACGAGGGAGTTTTTATCAATTTTTACTTGAAGAAGGTAAGAATCTAGCTTCATATCCTCTCTATTTTCACCAAAAAGGATATGAAAAGGCTGAAAGATTTATTCTGGATCGTATCGAAACAAATGGAACTTTTTATAGCTATGCTAGTTCTACATTTTATATGATTTATGCTTTAATGGCTTTAGGCTATGAATCTGCTTCATCTGTCATTCAAAATGCACTACAAGGACTTCTTTCGTATGCAACCGATACAGAAGCCGGACTTCATATTCAAAATTCGCCATCAAAGGTTTGGGATACTGCATTATTGTCATATGCAATTCAAGAAGCTGGTTACCAAATAAATGATCCGATTGTTGCGAAATCAATTAGTTATTTAAGTAAAAAACAACAGAATTTGAATGGTGACTGGAAGGTTCATGCTAAAAATTTAAGTCCTGGTGGTTGGGGCTTTTCTGATGTTAATTCGTTTATTCCAGATAATGATGATACTGGAGCAGCTTTACGTGCAATTACAAGAAGTGCTTTGGATCAGTCCACATTACATGAAAGTTGGTTAAGGGGTGTTCATTTTTTACTTGGACTTCAAAATGACGATGGTGGTTGGGGAGCTTTCGAAAAAAATGTAACAAATAAATGGTTAACATTATTACCAATTGAAAATGCAAAAGATGCAATTATCGATCCTTCAACTGCAGATTTAACTGGACGTATTTTAG
The DNA here is from genome assembly GCF_002585125.1 of Bacillus sp. AFS029533. Classification (NCBI taxonomy): domain Bacteria; kingdom Bacillati; phylum Bacillota; class Bacilli; order Caryophanales; family Bacillaceae; genus Bacillus; species Bacillus sp. AFS029533. The sequence continues at coordinate 86,546 of NZ_NUQC01000013.1, forward strand.
AATTTATTGGAAATTATACGACGGTTTCAAACGATGATCCGATTGTGAAAAAGACGGTTAATTGGCTTTTAAAAAACCAAAAATCAAATGGTAGTTGGTATGGTAGATGGGGTATTTGTTATATTTATGGAACTTGGGCAGCGATTACTGGCTTAAGAGCCGTTGGAATTCCTAAAAATCATGAGGCGATTAAAAAAGCTGAAAAATGGTTAGTTAGTATTCAAAATGAAGACGGAGGTTGGGGAGAATCGGGTCTTTCAGCTGTTAAAAATAAATATATTTCTTTAAAATATAGTACACCTAGCCAAACAGCATGGGCAGTTGATACTTTACTTTCAATTCGTAATAAGGAAGATGAAGTAATTAGAAAAGGGATTAAATTTTTAACTACTCAAAGTGAATTGACTAATAAAGCATTAACTTATCCAACTGGATTAGGTTTACCTGGTCAGTTTTATATTCACTATCATAGCTATAATGAAATTTATCCGCTATTAGCACTAGCACACTTTAAAAATAGTTAAATAATACTATTATGTAAACAAAATATATTTATTTTTGGAAATCTTTCCATAAATGTCTTTTCTTAATCATATAAATATAGTAAACTGTTTTTATATTAAATATAACTAAATAATCCTTATCGAGAGTGGTGGAGGGACTGGCCCTTTGAAACCCGGCAACTTTAGCGAAAGCTAAAAAGTGCTAAATCCAGCATGTTTAAAACATGAGAGATAAGGCGTAATCTGTACTTAAACGTCATTCTCTCATTTTTTTTGAGGGAATGGCGTTTTTTATTTTATCTAAATGGGAAGTGATTGAATGGGTTTATTAGAAAAGTTAAAAGATGGAATTGTTTTAGGTGACGGTGCAATGGGAACGCTTTTGTATTCTGGCGGACTTCACAGCTGTTTTGAAGAACTTAATATTACAGAGCGTGATCGAATCATTCATATACATGAACAATATATAGATGCTGGCGCAGAAGTGATTCAAACTAATTCGTACGGTGCTAATGCTGGAAAACTGAGACAATATGGATTAGAAAAGCTGGTTAAGCAAATTAATCAAATGGCTGTTAGAAATGCTAGAGCGGCTTCAAAAAGAAGAGCATTAGTAATTGGCGGTATAGGTGGAATGAAATATGTAGGTTCTACTTTTACGACAGCTTTAGAACGTGAAATGATGTTGCTTGAGCAAGCTTCAGCTTTACTAGAAGAAGGCGTAGATGGGATCATGCTTGAAACATTTTATGATGAAAATGAATTATATGATGCTGTAAATCTATTAAGAGGAAGAACGGATTTACCGATCATTGCACAAGTAACACTACAAGAAATTGGTGTCATGCAAAGTGGTCAATATATCGAAAAAATTCTTCCTAATTTAATCGATTTGGGTGCAGATGTTGTTGGAATCAATTGTCATCTAGGACCACTTCATATGTTGGAGTCATTAAATACTGTCTCATTACCAACGAATGGTTACTTATCGGCATTTCCTAATTCGGGATTACCACTATACAATGAGGGAAAATACGTATACAAATCGAATCCAGAATATTTTGAAGATATGGCAAAACCATTTATTGAACAAGGTGTAAGACTTATCGGTGGATGCTGTGGTACAACACCAGCACATATCGCTGCTTTACGAAGTAAGATTGATACTTTACAGCCTGTTACAAAAAAAGATGTAAAAAACAGAACAATAAAAATTACAATCCCTAAGCAAGAAGAACAAAAGAATGAAACATTAGCAGAAAAGGCAAAAAAGAGAACGACGATTATAGCAGAGCTAGATCCACCAAAAACATTACAAACAAGAAAGTTTTTTGAAGGAGCGAAAGCATTACATAGCGCAGGGGCTGATGCAATTACGCTAGCAGATAATCCATTAGCTTCACCTAGAATTTCGAATGTGGCGATGGCATCACTTCTTCAAAGATTGGATGTACCAGTTTTGACGCATTTAACTTGTAGAGATCGTAATATGATTGGACTTCAATCTCATTTAATGGGACTTTCAACTTTAGGTTTAAATGAAGTTCTTGCAATAACAGGTGATCCAGCAAGAGTAGGCGATTTTCCAGGTGCAACTTCAGTATATGATGTAGCATCACTTGAACTTATTCGAATGATTAAGGAAATGAACGATGGAAGGTTATATTCTGGTAAAAGTTTAGGAACTGGAACGAGATTTTCTGTCGCTGCTGCTTTTAACCCGAATGTTCGAAAGTTTGATGCCGCAATTAAAAGGCTTGAGAAAAAGGTTGAGGCGGGAGCGGATTACTTTTTAACTCAGCCAATTTATGATTTTGAAACGATTGATAGGTTATATGAATCAACTCGTCATATTAAACAGCCAATTTTTATTGGGATTATGCCACTAGTTAGTAAGAAAAATGCTGATTTTATCCATTATGAAGTTCCAGGAATTACATTATCCGATGAGGTAAGAAACAGAATTTCATCAGTTGAACCTGAGAGAGCAGTTGATGAAGGTAAAAAAATTGCAAAAGAGCTTATTGATTATGTTAAGGATAAATTCAACGGGATTTATTTTATCACTCCATTTTTGAAGTATGAAATTACAGAGGACTTAATTCAATTTACTAAAAGCAGCAATAAAGAGGAGATTCAACTATGAAAACATTAGACGTAGCATTAAAAGAAAAAATATTACTTCTTGATGGAGCAATGGGAACGATGATCCAGCAAAGAGATTTAACAGCAGAAGACTTTGGTGGGGAAGAATACGAAGGCTGTAATGAATATTTAGTTGTGACTAGACCCGATGTGATACAAGAAATCCATGAAGAGTATATAAACGCAGGTTCTGACATTATCGAAACGAACACATTCGGAGCAACAAATATTGTTTTATCGGATTATAATTTACAGCATTTAGATATTGAACTAAATGAAATTGCAGCAAGGATTGCAAAGCAAGCTGTTGTGGCATCCGGTAAAGATGTATATGTTGCAGGTGCGATGGGGCCAACGACAAAAGCAATTAGTGTAACAGGTGGTGTGACTTTTGATGAATTAATTACTGCTTATAATCGACAAGCAACTGGATTAATAAATGGTGGTGTAGATGTTTTATTAGTTGAAACTTGTCAAGATATGAGAAATGTTAAAGCTGCTTGTATTGGGATTAGTAATGCATTTAACGAATTAAATAAAAAATTACCAGTTATGATTTCCGGGACGATTGAACCAATGGGGACAACATTAGCAGGTCAAACAATTGATGCTTTTTATTTAGCCATTGAACATATTTCTCCTATTTCAATTGGATTAAACTGTGCAACAGGACCTGAGTTTATGAGAGATCATGTTCGTTCATTGTCAGAACTATCTGAAACTTTTGTTTCATGTTATCCAAATGCTGGTTTACCAGATGAAGATGGACATTATCATGAGTCACCAGAATCTTTAGCACACAAAGTACGCGATTTTGCTGAACAAGGTTGGATTAATATTATCGGTGGTTGTTGTGGAACAACTCCTGAACATATTAGGGCAATGAAAGATGCGGTAAATGGAATAACTCCTCGTCAACCTAAAAAAAGAGAGGATCATGCTGTTAGTGGTTTAGAATCACTTCGATATGACGATAGTATGAGACCACTTTTCGTCGGCGAAAGAACAAACGTTATTGGATCACGTAAATTTAAAAATTTAATTGCAGACGGAAAATTTGAAGAAGCTTCAGAGATTGCTAGAGCTCAGGTGAAAAAAGGTGCCCATGTCATCGACGTCTGTATGGCAGATCCAGATCGTGATGAAGTTGAAGATATGGAAAATTTCATTAAGCAATTAGTTAATAAAGTAAAAGTACCCATCATGATTGATTCAACTGATGAAAACGTAATTGAATTAGCACTAACTTATATTCAAGGTAAAGCGATTATTAATTCAATTAATCTTGAAGATGGGGAAGAGCGATTTGAGAAGATTTTACCTTTCATTCATAAATATGGTGCTGCAGTTGTAGTTGGTACGATTGATGAAGATGGAATGGCTGTATCAGCAGAAAGAAAATTGGAAATTGCAAAAAGAAGTTATCAACTATTAACTGAAAAATATAAAATTCGTGCGACAGATATCATATTTGATCCACTTGTTTTCCCTGTTGGAACAGGTGATACGCAATATATCGGTTCTGCAAAAGCGACAGTTGATGGAATTAAATTAATTAAAGATGAATTTCCAGAGTGTTTAACGATTTTAGGTTTAAGTAATATTTCATTCGGATTACCAAATGCTGGTCGAGAAGTGTTAAATGCCGTTTTCTTATATCATTCTACAAAGGCTGGTCTTGATTATGCGATTGTAAATACTGAGAAACTAGAACGATTCGCTTCAATTCCTGCAGAAGAACGTGAGCTTGCTGAGAATTTATTATTCCATACGTCTCAAGAAACATTAGATAAATTTGTTGAGCATTTTAGAAATTCAGTGAAGAAAGAAGAAAAACCGAAAGAACAGCTTCCAATTGAAGAAAGATTAGCTGCATGTGTAATTGAAGGTTCAAAACAAGGATTAATAGAAGATCTTCAAGCTTGTCTCGACCGTGGTGACACACCGTTAAATATTATTAATGGTCCACTAATGACTGGGATGGATGAAGTTGGAAGACTTTTCAATAATAATGAGCTAATCGTAGCTGAAGTATTACAAAGTGCAGAAGTAATGAAAGCATCTGTAAACTTCTTAGAGCAATTTATGGAGAAAACGGAAAGCTCTAGAAAAGGGAAGGTTATTTTAGCTACAGTTAAAGGTGATGTTCATGATATCGGAAAGAACCTAGTTGATATTATCTTGACGAATAACGGATTTGATGTTGTCAATTTAGGTATTAATATTCGTCCAGATGATTTAATTACAAAGATTCGTGAAAACAAACCAGACATTATTGGATTATCAGGCTTATTAGTAAAGTCAGCTCAACAAATGGTTATTACTGCTGGGGACTTAAAAAGTGCAGGGATTGACACACCAATATTAGTAGGTGGGGCTGCATTAACTAGAAAATTTACTGAAAACCGTATTCAGCCAATTTACGATGGATTAGTTGTTTACTCAAATGACGCGATGACTGGTTTAGACTTAGCAAATAAAATTGTTAATCCTAATGAATTAAAAGCATTAGAAGAAAAGAAAAAGGCAATTAAAAAAATAGACAATGTTATTGAATTACCTGTTCATGAAATTAATACAACAAGATCAGCAATACAGAAGTCAGATTGCTTAGTTCCTTCATCATTAAGTAAAACAGTCATAAAAAATATTCCGGTAGCTCAAGTGGCACCATTTATTAATTATCAAATGCTTATAGGTCATCACTTAGGTGTTAAAGGTAAATGGGAAAATCAAGAGCGTGGCCAAGAGTTATATGAGTTAGTGCAAGAATTCTTAAAAGATGGAAATGAATATTTTGACTGCCAAGTAATCTATCAATTTTTCCCTGCTCAAAGTGATGGCAATGATGTCATTATCTATGACTCTGAAACGAAAAAACCGATTGAACGTTTTCAATTTCCGAGACAAAGAAAAGAACCAAATCTTTGTATCAGCGACTTTTTAAATCCTGTTGGTGAAGAGATGGATTATGTTGGATTCTTCTCTGTTACATCGGGTCCACGAGTAAGAAATATCGCCGAAAGATTGAAACAAGAAGGGGAGTATTTAAAGAGTCACGTTTTATTCTCATTAGCTTTAGAATTAGCAGAAGGATTAGCCGAAAAAACTCATATGCTGATGAGAGAAAAATGGGGATTCCCAGACCGTCCAGATTTCACAATGTCTGAGCGTTTTAAAGCAAGATATCAAGGAATTAGGGTTTCATTTGGTTACCCTGCTTGTCCAAACCTAGAGGATCAAGAAAAGCTATTTAAGTTAATTAACCCAAATGAAATTGGGATTAATTTGACAGAAGGATTTATGATGCTACCAGAAGCATCTGTAACTGCAATGGTATTCTCGCATAAAGATGGAAGATATTTTTCAGTTTAATATCTGAGAATAATTATTCAATTGATTCAATAAAACCAAAATTTAGTTTAGATATTTCAAATAGGTAGTAGAAATAGTTCATGCATCAATCTACTACCTTTTTCTTAAGAAAAAAGAGGAGTGGAAAAAATGCCTATAATTATCAACAAAGATCTACCTGCAACGGAAATACTAACGAAAGAAAATGTATTCTATATGACGAAAGAGCGAGCGGAATCACAAGATATAAGACCGCTTCAAATAGGCATTTTAAACTTAATGCCAACTAAAATTGAAACTGAGACGCAATTATTACGTTTAATTGCAAATTCACCTTTACAAGTAGATATCGATTTAATAGGTACTGAATCATACAAGCCCAAAAACGTTTCAGAAGAGCATGTTTCAAGCTTTTATAAAACAATTACACAAATTCAAAATACAAAATATGATGGCTTTATTATTACCGGTGCTCCAGTAGAGACATTGGACTTTGAAGAAGTTGAATATTGGTCGGAACTTAAAGAAATCATGGATTTCACAAAAGAAAATGTAACTTCTACATTGCATATATGTTGGGGTGCACAAGCAGGTCTCTATCATCACTTTGGAGTACCTAAATACACATTAGATAAAAAAATGTTTGGTGTTTTCGCACACTCGGTAGAGGATCGCTTTGTGAAACTAGTACGTGGCTTTGATGACGAGTATTATGTACCACATTCAAGACACACGGAGGTTAAGAAGGAAGACATCGATCAAATAGGGGAATTGAAGATTTTAAGTCTATCAGATGATGCTGGTGTCCATCTTGTCACTAGTGAGGATGGAAAGCAAATTTTTGCAACTGGACATCATGAATATTGTATTAATACTTTAAAATTAGAATATGAAAGAGATGTACAAAGAGGAGCGGGAATTGCTATTCCAAAAAACTATTTCCGAAATGATAATCCCAAAAAACAACCGATTGTACGTTGGAGAAGTCATGCTAATCTCCTTTTCTCAAATTGGTTAAATTATTACGTTTATCAAGAAACCCCTTACAATTTATAGTTTTATATTTTCAATTTCATAATTTTGTCAATTACTAAAAAAAAAATTGGAAAATTTAAAAAAGTGTTTGCTATTTTCATAAAACATTCCCATAATGGTAATATTATCAAATTTTAACGGAGGAGATCATATGAAGGACTGTATATCTATCGGCCTATTAGGACTTGGAACTGTTGGAAGTGGTGTTGTAAAAATTGTTGAAGATCATCAGGACAGATTAGCCCATCAAATCGGTTGTTCTGTTCAAGTAAAAAAGATTCTTGTTAAGGACCTTGAAAAGGAACGCTCAATTTCAATTCAAAAAGATTTATTAACGACTGATGCATATGAAATTTTAGATGATGCAGAAGTAGATGTTGTAGTAGAGGTAATGGGTGGAATTGAAGATGCTAGAAAGTACATACTCCATGCCCTTCGTAATAAAAAACATGTAGTCACAGCTAATAAAGATTTAATGGCTTTATATGGTACTGAATTACTCCGTGTAGCAAATGAGAATAAATGCGATTTATTCTATGAAGCTAGTGTTGCTGGTGGTATCCCTATTATTCGTAGTCTAGTAGATGGTTTAGCTGCAGACCGTGTAACTAAATTAATGGGAATTGTAAATGGAACGACAAACTTTATACTTACAAAGATGAGCAATGAAGGAAAAGCATATGAGGATGTCTTAAAAGAAGCACAGGAACTCGGCTTTGCAGAAGCAGATCCAACATCAGATGTTGAAGGATTAGATGCTGCGAGAAAAATGACAATCTTAGCTAAATTAGGTTTTTCAATGGATGTTGAACTAGAAGATGTGCAAGTACGTGGAATTAGTTCAGTATCTTCAGAAGACATCGATTTTGCTAAATACTTTGGTTATACAATGAAATTAATCGGTTATGCAAAGAGAAACGATAATCGAATTGAGGTTAGTGTTGGGCCAACTTTAATAGCGCATAATCATCCATTAGCATCTGTTAGCAATGAATTTAATGCAGTTTATGTATATGGTGAAGCTGTAGGAGAAACAATGTTCTATGGACCAGGTGCGGGTAGTTTACCAACTGCAACTGCAATCGTATCAGACTTAGTTGCGGTAATGAAAAATATGCGACTTGGTGTAAACGGTACAAGTGCTGTGTTACCACAATATCCAAAAGAAATTAAAGAAGATCATGAAATCTATTTTAAATCTTTCTTCCGCTTTACAGTAAAAGATCAATTAGGTTCGTTCGCTGAAATTACTTCAATTTTTACAGAATCTGATATAAGCTTTGAAAAAATTATTCAAGTTCCATTAAAGCATAAAGGTCTTGCTGAAATCATCTTAGTAACACACCATGCGTCATATTCAGCATACAAAAAAGTATTGGAAAATTTAGAAACATCTGATGTTGTCGATGAAGTACGAAGCTATTATCGAATTGCAGGTGAAGATCTTGATGTATAAAGGATTAATCGAAAAATATTCAAATTTATTACCAATAAATGAAGAAACACCAAAATTAACTTTAAATGAAGGGAATACGCCATTACTATTTTTACCTCACTTATCAGAGGAGTGGGGAATTGAATTATATGTTAAGTTAGAAGGGCTAAACCCAACAGGTTCATTTAAAGATCGTGGGATGGTAATGGCAGTTGCTAAGGCAAAGGAAGCAGGAAGTTCAGCAATTATTTGTGCATCGACAGGTAATACATCTGCTGCCGCTGCTGCTTATGCTGCAAGAGCTGGTATGAAATGTTTTGTTATTATTCCTAATGGCAAAATTGCATACGGTAAACTTGCGCAAGCTGTCATGTATGGAGCACATATCATTAGCATCGATGGAAATTTTGATCACGCATTACAAATGGTAAGAAAAATTAGTGAGTCTGAACCAATTACACTAGTAAATTCTGTAAACCCATATCGAATCGAGGGCCAGAAAACAGCTGCATTCGAAATTTGTGAGCAATTGGAAGAAGCTCCAGATATATTAGCAATTCCAGTTGGAAATGCAGGGAATATTACAGCTTATTGGAAAGGATTTAATGAATACAATTTATCAAAAGGTTATCAATTACCTAAAATGCATGGTTTTCAAGCAGAAGGTGCAGCACCAATTGTTAATAATAAAAAGATTGATAATCCCGAAACAATTGCAACAGCAATTCGAATTGGTAACCCAGCAAGCTGGGATCACGCGGTAAATGCAATTGGGCAATCAAACGGTGCAATCGATAGTGTATCAGATGAGGAAATCCTACAAGCGTATAAATGGATTGCATCAAAAGAAGGCGTATTTGCAGAACCAGGTTCATGTGCAAGTATTGCTGGAGTATATAAACAAGTACAATCTGGTGTCATCAAAAAAGGCTCAAAAGTAGTAGCCATCTTAACAGGTAATGGATTAAAGGATCCAGATATCGCAATTCAATCAAGTAAAATTGAGCCAATCCTGTTACCGAATGAAGAAAAAATTGTATTAGAACATTTACAAGGTGTGGTTTCGATATGAAAAAACTTTTACAAATAACAGTTCCTGCAAGCACTGCAAATGTAGGACCTGGTTTTGATTCGATCGGTATCGCGTTAGATCGATACTTAACAATTGAGGTTTATGATCACGATCAATATAGCTGTGAGGGATTTAGTGAATATTTAAAAGATATTCCACTTGATCATACAAATTTAATCTTAAAAACAGCAATTGATGTCGCAAAAGCAAATCATAAAACTTTGCCAACATGTCATTTAAAGCTTGAAAGTAATATTCCCTTAACAAGAGGTTTAGGAAGTAGTGCCTCAGCAATAGTAGGTGGCATTATACTAGCGAATGAACTTTGTAATCTTCAATTATCTCTAGAAGAACAGCTTAGAATCGCAACTGCAATTGAAGGTCATATGGATAATGTCGGAGCTTCACTTTATGGTGGCTTAGTTATTGGGACTTTTATAGATGGAAAAGCATATATCCAACACTCGACATTAAATAAAGTGTCAGTAGTAGCAATTATACCAAAATACGAATTAGAAACTGTTCATGCAAGAAATATATTACCTTCAACGATTCCTTATAAAGATGCTATACAATCTAGCAGCTTTAGTAATCTGTTAGTATCAGCACTATTAACGGAAAATTGGGCATTAGCAGGCGATATGATGAAACGAGATCTGTTTCACGAACCATATCGATGCAAAATTGTAAAAGAGCTAGAAACCCTAAAACAAATCGAATTACCTGAATATGTACATGGATTCGTATTAAGTGGCGCCGGTCCGACAGTACTAGCATTTGTTTCGATCGAAGGTTGTACTGAAGCAATTGACTATTTTACACGTTTATTTCCAAATTGTGATGTAAGTGAAATAAAAATAGAAAACAAAGGTGCAAAAGTAAAACATTCAATCCACTCGAATTAAAAGAAAGGCACTCAACTATGGAGAGTTGAGTGCTTTTTTATTTTTAAGATTAAATCTGAAGTGCAAATAAACAAGGTAGAGCTGCAAATAAAATCAGTGAAACTGCAAATAAAAAAGGTGAAACTGCAATTAAAATCTGTGGAGCTGCAAATAAAATAGCGGAAACTGCAATTAAATCTGTCAAGATGCAATTAAAAAAGCTAAAACTGCAAATAAAAATTGTCAAACTGCAATTAAAAAAATCGAGACTGCAAATAAAATCACTAAAACTGCAAATAGGAGCATGAATTATGAATAAACTAAGCGAAAATCACGGGAATAAACAATAAATAAGAATAAGGAATCAATAATTCTTTATTTTTCTCGTTCTTTCATATATTTTTCCGCAAGTAATTGTTTAACTTGATTATATGTCAAACCAGAATTTGCATTTTTTCTTTTCACTTCGTTTATGTCAGTTCCAGTTATCGTAAAACGTTTATCTTTCATTTGGTTTCATCTCCAAAACAAAATTATATAATCTTATTATTTATTAGTTAAATGGAAAATATCCAAAAGGATTGATTAAAAGAGCAATTAAATTAATTAGTAAGATATGTTAAAATTATAAAGATAAATAGAGTAGGAGATAAAACCATGCATGAGATTTTCTTTGGGTTATTAGGTTTCATATTTCGCTTAATATCTTGGTTTGTTATCGAAATAATCGCTCAATTTTTCTTTGATTATTTGCCAAAAAAATTTTTTGGTTATTCGTTTTATGAGAAAGATGTGGAATTGATTGAAAAGAGAATTACTATATTGAAAAAAGAAGAGTGGTTTAAACCATATGAAATGTATTTACTAGAAATATCACAAAGAAAGAGTATTCAAAGGTTAATTTTAAAAGCAAATATGCATGAAATTATATCTATTGTTGAAAAGAGAAATGAATTCTTAACTGAATTAGATCGGCGATTATTTGACCTAAATCCAAATGGAAGTAGAAATAGAAAAACGAGCCTAGATTAAAGGCTCGTTTTCTTATTTTTTATAAACTTTTACAGTAACTGTTTTAACTCCCCATTTTTGGGCATTTTTCTGACTTGGGATAAATACATCAATTTTATTTCCTTTTAGAGAACCACCAGTATCTCCAGCAATTGCATAGCCATAGCCTTCTACATATACTTTAGAACCTAAAGGAATTACTTTTGGATCAACAGAAATAACTTTTGCTTTTGGATTCTTTTTTAAATCTATGCCAGTAGCTGTTTTACCACTACATCCTTTACAGCTACCAGTGTAAGCTGTAGCTTTCATTTTAATTACTTTATAAGGTGTAGCAGCTTTAGCTGTTGTTTTTTTAGTTGTTGTTGTTTTTTTCTTAGTTGCCGGTTTAATTTGTAATACTTGATTTACTTTAATTAGGTCTGATTTTAAATGGTTCCAAGATTTAATCTGAGAAACTGTTACCTTTTGTTTTTTTGCGATAGCAGATAAAGTATCACCAGATTTAACTTTGTATGTTGCTGCGTATGTATTTGTCGTAAATCCCATTGTTAGAATAACAGTAGTAACAAAACATGTCATTAATTTTTTCATATTTCCCGCTCCTGTCCATCTTCTATGTATAATACTTTACCATGGGAATGTGACAGTAAGATTTCAGTAGTTTTATTTTATATTACAAATATATTACCTTTTTTTATAATTTTCTATAAATTCTGCATAATAACTACAGTTCATTTCGACATAGTTCCAATTTAAGAATGTTCATCCCTGATTTATGAGCAAAGATCCTTGATTTTAAGGGCTAAAAGAGGTGAATTGAAAAGTGAATAGGAAGATAGTTAATCAGTAAAAACTGTTCAATCAGGTAATAAATAGTCTAGAAAAACATACTTTTTTAGGACAATTGAGATGGGTTTTATTAATTTAGAATTAAAAACTATGTAACATTTAGTGATGTTTTGTAATATTTGCTTTTAATTTAAGGCTAAACAGAAACTGAATTTTAGTTCTAAAAACTTCTAAATTTTACTAAAAACTAACTCAAACTGAATCGTGCTAAACATTTCTTTCTATTATAAATAGACAAAATGTACGATTACAGCAAAATTCAACAAGCTTGTGTAGGATTTAAAATTGGTAAAAGTAGTATGATTAGACTAAATATTTTGAATAATGTATAATAACAAATGTACTTAAAAAACCAAAAGGTGGGGTCGTATGTCAACAAATACATATTCACTTACATGGGATTTAGATGTTTTCTTTAAAGGAGGCAGTGAATCTCCTGAATTCGCATCATACATAATAGAAATTACCAATTTAGTAGAAAGAATTGAAAAACAAGTTTCTTTGTTTTCTGCTCCTAAAAGTAGTGATGAAGTTGAGGAATTAGCTGATATCATAGGTAATATTGAAGTAATAGGTAAGAAATTATCGCAAGCTAGTGGGTTTGTTAGCTGTTTACAAGCTCAAAATATGGCTGATCAAAAAGCTAATTTATTAAGAGGAAAGTTAACGCAGCTATATGCAACATTTTCTACGTCTTTAACAAAATTCCATAGTCAACTAACGAAAATTGAAGATTCTGTTTGGAAAGATATTTTAGAAACTGATGAGTTTAAGGGAATTTCTTTCGCATTAAATGAGCGTCGTCAAAATGCTAGTGAATTATTATCAGTTGAACAAGAGGCATTAATTACTGCCCTTTCAGTTGACGGATATCATGGTTGGGGCCAAATGTACGATACTGTTGTTGGAAAAATGCAGATCGAACATGATGATAAACTTTTATCTGTTGGTCAAGCATCAAATCTATTTTCTTCTAAGGAACGCAATGTGCGTAAAGAGATTTTTGAAAAATGGGAAGAAACATGGGGAGAAGAGTCAGATTATTTCGCTAAAATATTAAACCACCTTGCAGGTTTCCGTTTAAGTGTATATGGACAACGTGGATGGAATAATGTATTAAAAGAACCATTATCAATCAATCGTATGAGTCAAGAAACACTTGATTCAATGTGGGGTGCGATAATCGACAATAAAGCGCCATTTGTTGAATATTTAGAAAGAAAAGCTAAATTACTAGGCGTAGATAAATTAAGTTGGTATGATTTAGATGCGCCTGTGGCTGATATTGATTCTACCGTTTCATATTCTGAAGGTGCAGAATTTATATTAGATCAATTTGGTAAATTTGGTGAAGAGTTAACTAGTTTTACAAAGATGGCTTTCGAAGATTCTTGGATTGAAGCGGAGGATCGTGCAGGTAAACGTCCAGGAGGTTTCTGTACAGGATTTCCTGAAAGCAGCCAATCACGTATTTTCATGACATATTCAGGTACACCTTCGAATGTTTCAACATTAGCACATGAATTAGGTCATGCTTTCCATTCATTTGCGATGAAAGATGTTCATACACTTAATAAATATTATGCGATGAATGTTGCTGAAACAGCTTCTACATTTGCAGAAATGATTGTAGCTGATGCAGCTGTTAAAAATGCGAGTTCCGATCAGGAACGTTTAGCTCTTTTAGAAGACAAAATTCAACGAAGTGTAGCATTTTATATGAATATTCATGCTCGCTTCTTGTTTGAAACGCGTTTTTATGAAGAGCGTAAAAATGGTGTTGTAAGTAAAAATAAAATAAATGAACTGATGGAAGAAGCTCAAAAAGAAGCGTATTGTGGGGCTTTAGAAGAGTATCATCCACATTTCTGGGCATCAAAACTACACTTTTATATTACAGGTGTACCGTTCTATAACTTCCCATACACATTTGGATACTTATTCTCATTAGGAATTTATGCAAAAGCATTGGAAGAAGGAAAGAGCTATGAACAGAAATATATTGCTCTTTTAAAAGATACAGCTTCTATGACAGTTGAAGAATTAGCTCAAAAACATTTAGGTGTAGATTTAACAAAACGTGATTTTTGGGAGAAGGCAGTAAAACTATCTCTTAAAGACGTTGAAGAATTTTTATCAATCACTGAATGATAACTTTCTATGAGGAGGACTCGTTTAATTACGAGTTCTTTTCATGTTTTAAATGCCTTTATTAACATTTTTGTAGATTTATTAAAAAGAGATAAGAAAATACGGAGGGGTTTTTAATCATTACCTCTTTAGTAGGGGAGTGACTAAAGTGAATAGTTTTAAATTTTTAAAACCATATAAAATAACAATTTTCGCAAGCATAGTCTTTTTACTATTAGAATTAGTCGTTGAATTATTTCAACCATATATTTTATCTAATATCATTAACAATGGAATAGTTCACAAAGACATGGCTTATGTTACAAAATGGGGAATCGTCATGATCGTGTTATCGATCGTTGCTTTTATTGGAGGAGTATTAAATACTTTTTATGCAACTCATATTGCTCAAAGCTATTCATATACGTTAAGGAAAACATTATTTGAGAAAGTACAAACTTTTTCATTTACGACGTTTAGTTATTTACCAACTTCATCAATCATTACTAGATTGACAAATGACGTTTCACAATTACAAAGTGCCGTATTTATGAGCTTAAGAATTATTTTGAGAGCACCATTAATCGTAACTGGTAGTGTCGTAATGGCATTAATTTTGAATTGGAAGCTTTCATTTATTCTATTTTTAATTTTACCTTTTTTATTTATCTTCCTAAATTGGATGGTTAAAAAAGGTAGAAGGCTATTTAAGAATGTTCAAGATAATGTGGATATTGTAAATAGTGTGCTAAGAGAAAATTTAGTTGGAATGAAATTAATTAAGGCATTCGTACGAAATGACTATGAAAATAATCGATTTCAACATATAAATCAAAATTTAAAACAAAAAACCTCAGTTGCTTTACGAACAATGGAAATTACGATGCCAGTCATGCTTCTATTTATGAATGCTGCGGTTTTGATTGTATTGTGGTTTGGAAATAGTAAAGTACATTCACATGAAACAAATATTGGAGATATTGTTGCAATCGTAAATTATATTTCTCGTATTACTTCATCATTTACTGTTTTTTCATTTATTATTAGTGCATTTTCAAGAATGAGAGCTTCTTCTGAACGGATCGATGAAATATTAACGATTGAAGAAGACTTTGTAGAAAAGAATGAAGGAAACCAACTTACAGATCGATTGGAAGGAAAAATTCAATTCCATCAAGTTTCTTTCAGTTATCCTAACTCTGAAAAAGAGGTGTTAAAAAATATTTCATTTGTTGCATATCCTCAAACAACAATTGCGATATTGGGCTCAACAGGGTCTGGAAAAACTTCTTTATTCCAATTAATCCCTCGCTTATACGATGTTAATTCTGGAACAATCTTAATTGATGATCAAGATATACGTAAAATAAACAGTAAGCAACTGAGAGGACAAATTGGATATGTACCACAAGAAGCTTTACTATTTACAGGTACAATCAAAGAAAATTTACTAATGGGTAGAGAAAGTGCATCAGATGAGGAAGTTTATTTAGCTGCTAAACATGCACAAATTCACGATTCAATTTTGACTTTCCCAAATGGATATGAAAGTTTAATTGGTCAAAAAGGAGTTAACCTTTCTGGTGGTCAAAAACAAAGACTTTCGATTGCAAGAGCGATTCTTAGAAAACCTAGTATCTTATTACTTGATGATAGTACTAGTGCATTAGATTTAAAAACCGAAGCTAGTTTGATTGAAGCTCTAAAAAATTACGACTGCACCACATTAATCATCACTCAAAAGATCAGCACAGCAAAAAATGCAGATAAAATATTAATTATAGATGAGGGTGAGCTTGTAGAAGAGGGTACACATGAATCTTTATTAAAAAGTTCAAAATTATATAAAGCAATCTACTATTCACAATATGGAAGGGAGGAAATTCATAATGTTAAAGGAGCTAACTAAACCTTTCCAATATAAACACTTACAATTATCAAAGGAAAAGAAGAAAAAGGAAGCTTCTCGAGCAGATAACGTTTCCTCAACATTGAAAAGAATATGGTCTTACCTAGCATTAATGAAAGGTAAATTAGTTGTCGTACTTTTAATGGTTTTAGCAAGTTCTGTACTCGGTTTATTAGGACCTGTATTAGTTGGCTATTCAATCGACCATTATATTCTAAAAGATAATTTAAGTGGTTTAAGTTGGTTAATCGTTGCTTTAGTGTTTATTTACTTAGGCTATTCAGCATCATTGTTTTTACAAAATTTTTGGATGATCGATATTGCTCAAAACACTGTAACAAAAATGAGGACAGAATTATTTAATATGTTTCATAAATTACCTATGTCATTTTTTGAAAAAAGACAACATGGAGAGTTAATGAGCCGTGTAACAAATGACTTGGAAAATGTAAGTTCGACTTTAAATACATCAGTAATCCAAGTTTTTTCAAGTGTTTTAACTTTAATTGGTACGATTTCAGTGATGCTTTGGTACAGTCCAATCTTAACTTTACTGACTTTATCAATTGTTCCAGTTTTAATAATTGGTATAAAATGGATTACGCACCGTACTGGCCAACTCTATAAAATCCAGCAACGTAACTTAGGTGAGTTAAATGGATTTATTGAAGAAACTGTTTCAGGCCAAAGAATCATCAAAACTTTTTCTCAAGAAGATAAAATGATTCGAGATTTTTTAAATAAAAATGAAAAATTGAAAAACTCAGGATTTTGGGCTTTTATCTTTGCCGGATTTATTCCTAAATTCATGAATGTATTAAACAATGTAAGCTTTGCAATCATTGCAGGTATTGGTGGCTACTTTGCCTATAAAGGACATATCTCGATTGGTACAATTGTTGTATTTACTGAGTATTCAAGACAATTTACTCGACCACTAAACGATTTATCAAATCAGTTTAATACATTACTTTCTGCTATTGCTGGTGCTGAAAGAGTATTCTCAATCATCGATGAAGATATTGAAGCGATTGATGAATCCCACATAATTAACGATCAAAAAGTTATTCAAGGTGAAGTTGAGTATAAAAATGTTAATTTTTCTTATGGGAAGGATTCAAATACATTAACAAATGTTTCATTCAAAGTATCACAAGGTGAGACAATTGCTCTAATCGGACCAACTGGTGCAGGTAAAACTACAGTAGTAAATTTACTTTCGCGCTTTTATCAAATCAATAGTGGTGATATACTCATAGATGGTGTAAGTATTGGACAATATTCTAGAAAAAATTTGAGACAGCAAATGGCATTTGTTTTACAAGATTCATTTTTATTTAAAGGAACAATTCGAGAAAATATTCGCTATGGTCGTTTAGATGCAACAGATGAAGAAGTAGAAGAGGCTGCAAAGCTTGCCAATGCACATAGTTTTATTATGAAATCTTCAAAAGGATATGATACAATCTTAAATCAAGATGATCAGCAAATTAGTCAAGGTCAAAAGCAACTTCTCTCAATTGCTCGAGCTATTCTAGCAGATCCTGCAATTTTAATTTTAGATGAAGCAACAAGTAGTATTGATACAATTACTGAAATTAAAATTCAAGAAGCTTTACAAAGACTAATGCAAGGCCGAACAAGCTTTGTCATTGCTCATCGACTAAATACAATTAAAAATGCTAATCAAATACTTGTTTTGAAAAATGGAATGTGTATAGAGAGAGGTTCACATGAAGAACTAATTGATAAACAAGGATTTTACTATGAATTAGTAAATCATCAAGGGATGAGTGAAGATCAGCATATACAATAAAGGGTGGAAGCATGGATTACAATTCGTTTAAAGAAATTATTCACGGAAGAAGAAGTATTCGAAAATTTACTGATCAAGCAGTATCAAATGAAATAATTGAAGAAATTATTGACTGCGCACGTTATGCTCCAAGTGATACAAACTCACAAACTTGGGAGTTTATCATTATTAAAAACACTGACAAAATTAAAAAAATTGAAGAGATGACATGGGATTCTCTACATGAAGTTGCTGAAAAAGCAAAAGAAAAAGGATTAGAAAAAGAAGGTAAACTATTAGTTCGTTCTTTTGGTCCTTATGCAACAGCATTTAGAGAAGCACCAGTTTTAATTATTTGTTTAGCAACACCTTATGAATCAAAATTCAGAACAAAAATATTTGATCCAATTGGCTTTGTTGAAAATGAAGTTTGGAAAGAAGAAGGAATTAAAAGCAGCTGCTTAGCATCACAAAACCTAATGTTAGCAGCCCATGCATTAGGCTTAGGAACATGTCCAATGACAGGTCCAGTCTTACTTGCTCAAGATAAACTAAGAACGTATTTAGAAATTGAGGAAAACCGCGAAATTAACATGGTTATTTCACTTGGATATCCATCTGAACCAGCGAAAAAACTTGCACGTAAAGAAGTTGCAGAAATTATTCGTTACGTTGATTAATAAAATTAAGTAACCCACGAGGAAATTACTCGTGGGTTTTTTGTATTTTTATAGAACAATCGACTGGATATTGAATAGAATATCTCTTCGATTAACAAAGTTCATTGCCTGCTTGATCAATAACTCGCATTTAAAGATGAAATTTTAGATCAATTCAAAATATTATATTAGTATAAAATAACGATTGAATTTATATTAATATATTTGTATAATTACTCAAGTGATTAATAAGTAGAAGAATTTTTTCTGAAAGGTGCAGTATCATCATGAATTCGACTAAAAAATTAGGGGTAATGGGTTTATCATTTTTAAGTATAAATGCAATATTAGGTTTACGTAATATTGCTTTTGCTTCAACAATCGGTCCTTCAGCTTTATTTTATTGGATTGCTGCAGCGTTAATTTATTTTATTCCAATTGGATTGATTGTAGCAGAGTTATCTACAACCTATCCAAATCAAGGCGGAATGGGTGTTTGGGTTCGAAAAGCTTTTGGCGAGAAGGCGTCATTTTTATGTTCGTGGTTTTTTTGGATTGCTAATTTTACGTATTATCCGTCACTTTTATTAACTACAACAATTGCGATTGCATATGGAATTAACCAGCCACAAATGGCAAGTCATCCTATGAAAACAGCTATTATATCTAGTATTATATTTTGGATTGTTACATTACTTACATTAAAAGGTACTAAAATGAGCGGAAGGCTTGCATCGATCGGGGCTCCACTTGGCGTATTAGTACCTGCTATTTTAATATTTGGCTTTGGATTTTATAGTATGTTTAGCGGTGAACCAAGCGCTACCCACTTTACACAAAGTACAATCATGCCAAATAATTTATCATTTGGAACGATCATGTTTTTATCAACACTAATGTTTGGTTTTTCAGGGGCAGAAATGCTAGGAACGATTGCAGGTAATGTAAGAAACCCACAAAAAACATTTCCTAGAGCAATTTTAATTACATCAATTATTATTGCATTAGTATATATACTTGCAACAGTTGCTTTCCAGTTTGTCATTACAATTTCATCTGACCAAACTGCGACGGCACTTTACTTATTTGCGGATAAAATAACTTCACAATTTGGACTGGATTTTTCACTTTCTCAAATTTTAGGAATCTGCTTTGTATTAGCATTTGTAGGATCTCTTTCATTTTTAATTTTGAATCCAAGTGTAATGATTGCTGAAAGTGCAAAAGAGGTACTTCCTAAAAATTTATTAAAAGAAAATAAAGATGGTATGCCATCAATTTTAATATTAGGTCAAGCAGCGGCAGTAACGCTAATTTTAATCCTATCTGCATTTGTACCAAGTGTCTCAAAGGCATTAAATATGTTAATTTTAATGTCAACATTGGCATTTTTTATTCCTTATGTATTTTTAATTAGTGCGTATCTTAAACTTCGTATGACTGATAAAAAAATAAACAGACCGTTTAAAATTAAAAGTAATTCACTAGCCATTTTCGTTGCACTCATTGGAATGATTTCAGTAGTTGGAACAATCGGTTTAACGCTTATTCCAGCTCCAGATACGACATTACTAGAATATTTACCTATCGTACTTGGACCAATTTTATTTGGATGTATTGGATTTATACTTTACACTAATGGAACGAAAGGTAAAAAGAAACAAATGAAAAACTAATAAAAAAACCTAAATTATTTTGAAATAATTTAGGTTTTTTTGATGTTTTTAGAAAAGAGACTCTAATTCAGTCACTAATGAACCAACATACTCAACAGCTTCCTTGATTGGTGCACTTGTTGTTAGATCAACACCTGCCATTTTTAATAGTTCAACAGGTTTTTTCGATCCACCTGTTTTTAATACTTCAATCCATGAATCAATAACAGGTTGGCCTTCTGAAGCAATTCTTCGTGAAATTGCAGTAGATGCAGTCAATCCAGCAGAATAAGTATATGGATAAAGTCCCATATAATAATGAGGCTGGCGCATCCAAGTTAAACTTGCACCTTCATCTATTTCAACAGAATCTCCCCAAAATTCTTTCAGAACATTCCCTTTAACTTCACAGAAGGTCTTCGCTGTAAGAGGCGTACCTTTTTCAGAAAGGTCATAAACTCTTCTTTGGAACTCACCTTCAAGTAAATGAGTTACAAAATTATGATAATAAGTACCTAGTAATTGCAGGATCACCCAACGCTTCATTTTTGGATCATTCGTTTGTTTTAATAAATATTGGCCTAATAACATTTCGTTAAATGTCGAAGGTGCTTCTACGAAATACATAGAAGGACGTGTATTTACAACACGTTGATATTTGTTTGCATAATAAAAATGACCAGCATGCCCTAGCTCATGAGCAAGGACAAATGCATTTCTCATCGTATCCTGCCAGCTAATTAAAATATATGGATGCACTCCATACGGACTAGAGCAAAATGCACCTGTTGATTTTCCAACATTATCGGAATAATCAATCCAACGCTCATCAAACGCTTTTTCCATAATTGAAACATAGTCAGGTCCCATAATTTCTAGTGATTTTAAAATCGTTTCTTTTGCTTCTTCATAAGTAGTGCTTGGGTTGAAATCTGGATCTAGTGGTGCTTTTAAGTCATAGAAATGTATCGTTTCAAGTCCAAGTTGTTTTTTCTTTAAGTTAGCTAGTCTACGCATATGTGGAGCTAATTCCTTAAAGATGATATTTAATTGATTATGATACATTTCTAAAGATACTTTATGATCTTCAAGTAGCATTTGCGTAACTGAGTCATAATTACGTAATTTACTTAATGCGACTTCCTTTTTTACTTGAGTAGCATAAATCGAAGCATATGTATTTTTGTATTGGGTAAGTGTTTTAGTAAAAGATTCATACGCTTGTTTACGCACTGTTTGATTTGGAGAGAATTCATATAAGTTTTCGAACATGGCAAACGAATTTTCTAATTCTTTTCCATTTTCATCTTCAAAGGAATCGAATTTTAAATCAGCGGCCTTACTTGTTTGGTAAATTCGATATGGGGCAGAAGTAACTTCACCAAGCGCAGCTAAAGCCTCTTCAGTTTCAGGGAGTAATATATGTTTTTTAGATGCAATAATTTCTTCTAATAATAATTTAAAGACCTCAATTTCATTTTCTTCCTTAATAAATCCTTCTAACATTTCGTTATTTAAATGTAAAAGCTCTGATTGAATAAACGTTAAAGTTGTATTTGCTTTTGTACTTAAGCTAGAAAATTGTAAACTATCAGATTGATTTTGAGAATCTGAACCATCTCCAGACTGAAGTAAGCTTACATATGTACCACAACGAATTAATTGAAGCATAATCGATTCATAAGTTAATAAAGCCTTTTTTAAAGATTCAGCAGACTTAAGGACAGAACCTTTTAGCGATTTCGCCTCTACTAGGTCATTCTCAATTAGTTCTAAAGCAACTAGCCACTCTGCACGAGTCGGAAATAAATCCTCTAATTTCCATGTCATTTCTGTTGGAACCTCAGCACGTGTTAAACGTTTTACTAACATTTTTTCCATCAAATTGCCTCCTTTATTAGTAGTTGGTACGAATCTATTATACTGTATAAAAACAAATAAATGGTGGAATTATTCGATAAAATAGAAAATTATAACAATTTCACTGCACAAGCCGTCATTATTTTGATAAAATTAATTGTATTTGGTTAAAAATTTTAACTTTTATAAAAAAAAATGGAAATAAATTTTATTCCTTTGAAAGGGGTTTTTTAATCGAATGAAAAAATTTAAAATGGTCTGTTTACTAACCTTGGCAACTATCGTACTTTCAGCTTGTACTATTAAAAAGCCTCCACAAAATTTAGCTATTAAACCACAAGGTACTTATGATTTTAAAACCGTCGGGATTAAAGTAGAATCATCACTTCCTAAAAATGCTAAATTTAATCTTTTGTTTAAAGATGATGATACAAAGAAAGTAATCTACGAAACTACTATTAAAACAGATGAAAATGGTACTGCAAATAAGAAAGTTTTATTAGATACAAAAAATAAAAACCTAACTGGTTTATTATTTTTTAAGCCTGAAAACCAACCAAAAAACATTCAAGACAAATTCGGTAAATATGGTGAAAACATTCGATCCACTACAGAAGGTTATCGAGTTGGGAAAAAAAATAACCAAAAATATATATATATTAAACAGTACGGTACATTTTGGAAATTCGGTAAATTAAGTGATGGAGGTTTTCTAGTATTTAGTAAAGATAAGATAAAGCAAGAAAAGGAGGGGAAATAATACACAATTAGGCGAAAGAGATTGTGTAGAAAACATGATACAAACAAGTAGAATTATATCTAAATATCTTCTTCAGTTTTGTTTAACCATATTCGGAATTGGATTAATTACGGCTACTTCTTTTACTCTATTTTTACCAAAAGGGGAGCGACTGGTTGAGTTTTGGAATCAACTACAAATCTTTTTTTGGAGTTTTTTTTACTTCGATAATTTAGAAGTTTACTTAAAAGAATTTCAATATGCTCCTTTTTCTTCCGTATTTTTAGAGCCATATATTTATTCTTTTACGATTCTTTTATCAGCGTTTTTACTTTCAATTTTCGTGGCATTATTTATTGCTTATATAGTTAATTTAGGCCCAAAATCATTTAGAAAAATAATGAATAGTATCCTATTTTTCCTACAATCTATACCAGATGTAGTAATGATTTGCGTATTTCAAATTTTCTTTTTATGGATTTTTAATAAAACAGGCGTTAAAATTGTGGACCCAGTAAATGGCTTTGAATCGAAAGCTTACGCATTACCAATCTTCCTTGTATCAATCATTCCTACTATTCAACTTTTCCAAATGTTATTTCTAGCAATACAGGAAGAAAAAATTAGAGACTATGTAGAGTATGCAAAAGCAAAGGGACTGTCTAATTCTTGGATTATTATCCGTCATATATTACGAAATGTTGCGATTACTTTATTAAGTAATAGTAAGCTAATATTTTGGATGATGATTTCAAATCTATTAATAGTAGAGAAGTTCTTTAATATGAAGGGCTATTTTTCATTTCTATTTAATAACAGCAGTTCGCCTGAAATCTTTTTTATGGCGCTAGTTTTACTATTTATCCCATTCTTTTTGCTAGAGATTTTGTTTAAACAAATTGTTAATAGAATGAAAGGGGGACAAGCTATATGATAAAAAATAGAAAATATTTACCAATTATAATTGGAAGCTTTATCATACTTGGCTTAATCACCTTTAGTTTTATTTATACTTACTTTATTAAGGATACGATCAAACCAGCCCCTGCTTTGTTATACAATGCAGAAGGTAAATTAGTAGATACATATGGTTATCCTCCAAGTTCGAAATATCTTTTTGGTGTCGACCGATTTGGAAGAGATGTATTTTGGATGGTAATTGATGGTGCAAAATACACTTTATCCATTGCCATCGTTGTAGGACTAATGAGAGTCATATTTGGTAGTTTACTAGGCACATTTTTCGGATTCATGAATCAAAGATTATTAAAAATTATTGAACCAATTTTAAATGCATTTCGTTTTGTCCCAGCTGTAATCATTATATTTCCATTTTTTGTGAAATTAAATGACGTTCCAGAAGCAGCAAAAGAAAAAACGATTGCAATTCAAATAACACTACTAATTATTATTTCAATACCAATATTGATGAATTCAATAGGTGAAGAAGTAAGAGATTTTTTAAAAAATGATTTTATTACTAGCTCTAGAGTCATTGGTGCACGAAATGGCTGGATCCGCCGTAAACATGTCATACCATATTTAAGAAGCCGAATTCTTTTATTATTTGTACAACAGACTATTCATACTTTATTTTTACTAACCCAATTAGGGGTTTTTAAACTTTTTATTGGTGGTGTAAAAGTTCTCTACTTAGATCTAGGTGTCGATCGGCCGATGTCACAAGCTAATGAATGGTCTGCGATGATTGGTGCTAATTACATCGAGTTATCGATTGATTCATGGGTAATCATTGGTCCAAGTATCGCTTTTATCGTTTCAATATTTGCTTTTAATCTTATTAAATTGGGAATTGAGCGCTTAATGGAAAACCAAACAGTGCAAAAAAAGAAGAAACCTCTCAGAAATGAAAATTTATATCCTGGATTAAATGATTTCGATTTTGTAAATAAAGAAAATTTAGATGAAGTTAATAGGATTTTAGAGGAAGAACCTAAAACGAATGGACAGCTTTTAACAAGATAATAGCTTAATAGAAGGCATTTGTTCTAAATTAAGAATAGAGTGAGTTAATACGAAAATGGAAATAAAGAAAATCCAACTATTGTTTGTGTTCACAGCCTTGCTGGAAATGCAATTTATAGTTTTGAAGAATTAGCAAAAAATCTAGTAAATAAATTTCATTTGATTGTGTTCGATCATTACATTTGTGGAGTTTCTAACTAATCAACTAATTACATAACAGGAGTCTAATTTTATGAAAAAAATAATTCCAGTTTTAATGCTAGTATTAGTCATATTGACTGGTTGTAATTCTGATACTATTTACACACCTCTTTATGATGGGAAAAAATTAATTATTGGTGTTATAGGAAATATTCCGAAAGTAAGAGAAGAGAATGTGAAATTCAAACATATTAATTTGGATAAAATCGAAGAAACTAAGAATCTTTCCTCGGAATTTGATGCCATAATAATAAAGAAGGAACATCTTTCTAAAGTTGCCAATCATAAATATCTAGCTATTTATCAACATTCTGGTCTTCCATTTTTCTTTATGGATTCAAAAAAATCATTTGAATTAATTATTAATGGACAAATATCCTATAAAGATGCGCCTGATATGGTTGACCAATCCTATGCCACGGGTATTTTGGATGAAAATCATTTCTGTGGATATGGACTATACAATGACAAAGTAAACGATCTTAACATAAAGGATGTATATACACGAATTTTTAAAACAATTGATTCTAGCAAATGTTTCAACGATTAAGACATAAAATATGTGAGTTTGTAGGAGTGTATTGAAATAACTACTCTGAAATATGTTAAGTGAAAAAAGCATATAGCATTCTACTAAAAGAGTGAAAAACCCAGATCTTAATTGTTCTGGGTTTTTCACTCTTTATGAATTTCCTATTCCATAAAAGCCTCTGTTGAGTTAATTATTTAATA
Organism: Bacillus sp. AFS029533; assembly: GCF_002585125.1. Classification (NCBI taxonomy): domain Bacteria; kingdom Bacillati; phylum Bacillota; class Bacilli; order Caryophanales; family Bacillaceae; genus Bacillus; species Bacillus sp. AFS029533. The sequence goes on from NZ_NUQC01000013.1 coordinate 112,503, forward strand.
ATTGGATGTCTATTATCTTCTTCCCAATCAATTATGAATGATTTTTGTCGTGGATTTAAGTTAGTAGGAAGCTCTGTCTTTCTGAAAAATCGATGTTCTCTGCTTTCAATATCCTTTTGTTTTAATTCTCCAGTAAATTGTTTAGATAAAAAAATTATTTGAACGCTGAATGCTTTATCTCCATTAGGGTACTGAACAAAGCATTTTTCACCTGAATAGATACCAAACAACTCTAATCCCGTTACAGTAAGTCCCGTTTCTTCAAGAGTTTCCCTTTTTGCCGCCTCCTCAAAAGTTTCTCCAATTTCCATAATTCCACCTGGTATGCACCAATTGTCTTCGTCTGTTCGGTGTTGCAACAATATTTGTTCATTTTCCTCTATAATGATCCCACAACCTATTGTGAATAGGGTTTCGTTTCCAATATATTTCCTCATATTTTTGATATAATCCATGTGAAAATCTCCTTCATCGTACTAATCCTTCAAAATTCGACAGAAGGAATAAAATTTCCTTCTTTTTTAGCTAACCTTCCATTGAGCGGAATAATTGATCATTTCATCCATAGACATAAAAAAGATGCATTTATTTGAAAAAAGGTCTCTTTAAGTTTTAATAGAATATTTAAAAAGTATTATTTAGGAGTTAGATGAAGAAAGGGGAATTCTTTTGTTATCTAAGGAAAAAAATACAGAAAATAAGTTTTCACCACCCAAACATATTATTTCAGCAGCGACAATTGTAATAAATGAACAAAATCAAATTTTATTAATTAAGGGTCCACAACGAGGTTGGGAAATGCCAGGTGGGCAAGTTGAAGAGGGGGAATCATTGAAAGAAGCTGCAATTAGGGAAACAAAAGAGGAAAGTGGAATTGATATTGAAGTTTTGAAATTTTGTGGAGTATTTCAAAATGTTAGTGGATCAATTTGTAACACATTGTTTTTAGCTAAACCAATTGGTGGAAAGTTGACAACATCTTCAGAAAGCATAGAAGTGGGATATTTTCCTATTGAGGAGGCCTTAACTATGGTAACTTGGAAAAATTTCAAACAAAGAATTGAATATTGTTTGAATGAAAACAGCCATCCCTTTTATATAGAGTTTTAATATTCAACTAACAGATTTCATTATTTTAGCATACATAAAATATGACAATATCACTTTCAAAAATAGATCTTTCTCCTAATATATGAATTTCTAAAAGCTTTTCTTAATTTCGTTTTGACTTCTTATCTCTTTATCTGAGGAATATACATTAAAATGTTTAATGTTTTTCAACACTTAAAATATTACAATTGCGGGGGAATATATGAACGCTTCTTCTTTTTATATGATTGTTATTATGGTTGCTGCATTGGTATTATGGCGAAGAACGAGAGCTATGTATCACCCAATTAAAGGAAGAGGAGTTCGCCTTCTTCTCCCAATGCTATATTTACTGATCCCTAGTATTCCCATTGTTTTGAATCCGAATGCTCATGCAGCTAGCTGGGTATGGATTTGTGCACTTCTCTTTGGAGTTATTTTATCTATTCCACTTATTTGGACGACAAATTATGAACTCCGATCTGATCAACAAATCTACGCTACAAAGAACAAAAGTTTCATCGTCGTCTTTGTTATAATCTTTATTATCCGATTTGTACTTCGCGATTATTTAAAGTGGCTCGGCAATGAGACTGAGGCAGCACTTTTTATGACCGTTGCAATCGGATATATTTGCCCTTGGAGAATTATTTCATTTCTCAAGTTTCGTCAAATATATATTAAAAGAAACTATAATAATAAAGAAACCCTTCAGAAAAATATCTGAAGGGTATTTTGGTTTTTTTAATAGATTCACTCCTGATAATGAAATGTTAATAAAAATAGATATGTCTCCGAAATACTGCAGTAAAAATACCCATAATAATCATATTGATAGACGAATAATATCTTCCATCGTAACTAATTCAAATATTTTTTTACAAATGTATAAACTGATTCAGCAAGTGTTTTTTTGCGCTCCTTCAGATATTTAAAAAGTGCTACTTTGTTTTCGTTTGAAACATTCCAGTCTACTGGTATATCCTGAATAACTTCTTCGATTGAGACATCAGATAATGCTAAGATTTTTTCAATATAAGACGTTATGATGTTTAAGTCATTTAACATATCTACCGTCCAAACATGAACGATTGATTCCTTTTTAAACTTTTTGGATTTTTGAAGAGTTTCTGCATTCCATTTGTATCCTCCTGGAAAACATTTTCCATGATCAATCATATGAATGTCATACTGTCCATCTGGGTGTCGTTTTAAAAGTATATTGCTTTTAGTGCGGTCTGCATCATGCACCCAATAATCGAAAACGAGAATTCCAGCCAAAATATGGGGATTATTTAATTCATTTATAGTCGGACGAGGAGGTTTTTTTGCAAGGCCAATACAGTTATCAATAAAAAGGCTAGCAAACTGTTTACCTGGTTGGTAATGAGAAGAAAATTTTTTGGGTATTTGCTGAATTTGCTTTTCAGTCATCGTTACAATTTCAAAAGGTACAACAGGCAAATTCAACAGTTGACCTAATCTAGCGACAACATATTCGTTTACAAGTTCCCTTGTTCCATGGAAATTATTTTTACATTTAACAGCATAACGATTACCATCACTAAACAAAAATAAATGTGCAGCTTTTCCTGGTAGCGTTTCTATATATCTTATCGGTACAATCAATGATATAACTAAAACCTCCTTATTAAGTAGAACATATTACTATATTCTATATAAGTAGAAGGGTATTGGACAAAAGAATTAATGAACTAGAAGAATTTTTTTCTTTTCACAATTTCATATTCGGTAGATGTATATGCTCTAAATTTAATTTTTGTAAGAAAAGGATTTTAAATAAAGGAAAGAGAATAAAGGACTATATTACCAATTTGGAGTTGAGAAAATGAAAGTTGTAATTAAAGAACTAACAGAATATGAGGTTGCGTTTTTTAGACGTGTCGGATCATATTTTGAACCAAATGGGGAACATTGGGATAAGTTATTAAATTGGGCAATAAATAATGGACTTTTTCCACCACAACAATCTTTCATAGGAATTTCCTTAGATAACCCAGATTTAATAGAAAGTCTAAATTGTCGTCACGATGCCTGTGTTACAATACCTGATGGTTTTGATAAAGAAAAACATGAAAATATCCAATTTAGAAAATTAGATGGAGGTCATTACGTTTTGTATCAATATTATGATTCTCCTAGTATGTTAAATAATGGATATAAATATATGTATGAACAATGGTCACCAAACAGTGAGTTTGAACCTGATTATGACCGCTATAACTTAGAATTTAGTATGAATAATCCTGCTGAAGACCCAGATGGAAAAGCTAAAGTTCATTTATATGTGCCAGTTAAAAGTCGGACAGCTTAAATAAACTAGTTTTTTAGTATTTTGAAAGACCAATTAGTAATAAAGTAAAATGATTTTCTATTAACCTAAACATCTTTTTTCATATATGATGTAAGTATTGTTATTTCTTGGAAATAATAATATAATTAAATAGAATTTAAATTAAAATTATATCCTTTGTGAAAGGGTGTTAGACTATGAATTTCACTATTTACTTTGGAAATCATGAAGATAAAGAAGTACATACAATGGATTGCTATGTAGACATTGAGGAAGAAACTGTTTCTTAAGCTAATGATCAATCTTAATAAAAATTATTTCAAGGATGCGAAAAATTTTCGTATCCTTTTTTCATTTTTAAGATTTACATTTTAAAATTTATTGTGTATGATTAAAATATAAAAGGCGAACTAATGTTCTATGTATAGATTTTAGAAGGAAAGGAACTTGCATGATGAAAAGAAATGGAGCAACTAAAAGGAAATCAAAAACACCTATTATATCCAATACAGGTTTTATCGGAGCAAGTTTCATTGATATGGAAGAATTGCAAGAAAATCAATATTATTTTACAAGGAAACATCCTTTAATTATACATGAAGTATTAAATGGACTATTGCAAGCTGCATGTGCATTATTTCAAAAACAAAAAATTCCAGCATTTATTGCGTGTGAATATTTAAGAGAGGAAAAGAAAATAGGCTTAATCTTATCAAAAAAGCCATTCGAAAAAGAAGAAGGAATTCGTTATTTTATTGAATATCTTCGTGAAATTGGTCACTTAAATAATGACAAAACAATAAGGGCTGAAATTTCAAATACTGGATTTATTGGCGTAATTTTTGTGGATTTATCGTATATTTCAAGGTTTACATTCGATACGGAAATGAAGTTGCTTTCTGCTTTCACTATTAATTTCATGGAACCGTTAAAAGAAATTTATCATCAAAATAAAATTCATTTATATATGTCAGGTGTTGAACTTCAAAAGGAAGATAAGTTAGGCTTTGTACTTTCTAAGAATCCTTATGATGAGCGGAAAGAAGCGAACTTGTATTTTAAGGAATATTTGAGAGAAAGAGGATTGTTAAAAAATTATAAAGAGAATGTGTTTATTCAAAGACATCGAGCATAAATTTTTTCATTATACTTAATTTGGTTTTAAAAATACATATAAAAACTGAGAGGGGCTGGCATGAGCGGTTCCTCTTTTTGTTTATTCAAAAAAAGTTCATAATTTTGATAAAGTTAGAAACTTACTTAAACCATTCGTTTGCATAAAATATAGAAAGGAAATAGTTAGAAAGTAACGAATAGTATAATATAGGACTAACCAAAAAGGTGGCTATAACGATGACGAATAATGGGAAATATGTAGATTGGTTAAGTGAAATTGTTAAACGTCATGAAAAAGAAGGTGGTTTTGAAGATTTACCTGGAATAGGTAAACCATTACCTAAGGAGCTTTTAAAAGATGATTTATTAACAACTGTTATTAAGAAGTCAGGCTATAAACCAGATTGGGTAATGCAACAAAAGAAAATATTCCAGAAGCTTGAAACGATTTTGATGAAGTTAAATTCTGATGAAAATAGTAAAGAAATAGCTAAAATGATCTCGGAAGTAAATGATGAAATTAAGAAATATAACTTAGGCTGTCCTTTTCCGATGCAAAGAAATTATGTAAATAAGGAAAACCTTGAGAGTCAATTGATTTATTGGAAATGAGTTTGTGAAAAAATGAACGAATTCACTATATAGATGTTTATACTTTTTTACTCGGTATAAGCATCTTTTTATTTTCTGACTTTAAAATGGGAATTCTATGAAAAAATCTATATTTAATGTTAATGTAAAATACATACATAATAAAAATAGTTGTAAGGGGGGATAAGAATGAGCGCCACTCTTGAAGTGAGGAGACTAGATCGGAATTTTCCATTTTGTTTATTTTCAAATGATGGATTGACGTTAGTTGGTCATCATTGGCATAAACTCGTAGAAATCATTTATGTACAGAAAGGCGTTTTAAAGATTGGTGTAAATGATGAGTTACTTCATTTAGAAGAAGGCGAATTTTATATCATTAATAGTGGTGATATTCATTATTTTTTATCTTCACCAAATAGTATGAGATTGGTCGTGCAATTTGATTTTACTATTTTCGAAGATGTACAGTTTTTGAAAAAAAATAATATGGAACTAATCGAATTGTTTAATTGTATTCAAAAATCTAGTGTTTTTTGGAATGAAGAAGTTAAACAGAAAATGATTACCTATTTAGAAGAACTTGAATGTGAATATATCGGCAAAAAAGAAGGATATGAATTGGCGATAAGAGCTAGATTATATGATATTTTACTTCTAGTTTATCGGGACCTACCTCATACAGAAAATAATAAACTAAACTATCCAAATAGGAAGGCTAGTTTATTAAAACTAGAAAAAATATTTCATTTTATAGAAGAGAATTATATGAATGATATTACATTAAATGATGTTGCGAATTATATCGGCTTTACCAATTCATATTTTGCAAAGTTTTTTAAAAAATACACTGGTTCTACATTTTGTCATTTTTTAAATCAATACAGAATAACGAAGGCTCAATGGTATTTATTTAATGAAGATTTACCAATTACAGAAATTGCTTATAATGTTGGATTCATTAATGTGAAAACGTTTAACAGATTATTTAAAAACGAAGTTGGTTTATCTCCAACCCAATATAAAAAAAAGACAATATTTGAGAAGTTTTAGGCAAGGTGTAAGGAAGACTCAAATGAATTATTTCTATAAACTGGAAATGTAAATAACATTTCCGGAGGTTTTTATAATGAAATTAAAAGTAGGAATAATCGGTTGTGGCGGTATAGCAAATGGTAAACATATGCCAAGCTTAGCAGTATTAGATCATGTAGAAATGGTAGCTTTTTGTGACATTATTGAAGAACGTGCTATTAAAGCGAAGGCACAATTTGGTGTAGAGGAAGCAAAGACATATACAGATTACAAGGAATTATTAGCAGATGAATCGATAGATGTCATTCACGTTTGTACACCAAATAAATCTCATTCATTTATTACAATTGATTCTTTAGAAGCTGGTAAACACGTTATGTGTGAAAAGCCTATGGCAAAAACTTCAGCAGAAGCAAAAGCGATGGTAGAAGCGTCTAAACGTACAGGAAAAAAATTAACGATTGGCTATCAAAATCGTTTTCGAAACGATTCACAATATTTAAGTGAAGTTTGTAAAAATAATGAACTAGGTGAAATTTATTTTGCAAAAGCTCATGCGATAAGAAGAAGAGCGGTACCTACTTGGGGTGTATTTTTAAACGAAGAAGAGCAAGGTGGCGGACCACTGATTGATATTGGTACTCATGCTTTGGATTTAACGTTATGGCTGATGGATAATTATAAACCTAAATTTGTAGTTGGAAACGTTTACCACGAATTATCTCATAAAGAAAACGCTGCAAATGCTTTTGGTCCATGGGATCCAAAGGAATTTAAAGTAGAAGATTCTGCATTTGGTTTTATAACGATGGCAAATGGTGCAACCGTTATCCTAGAATCGAGCTGGGCTTTAAACACTCTTGAAATAGGTGAAGCTCAAACTACACTTTGTGGTACTGAAGGTGGAGCTGATATGAGAGATGGTCTCCGAATTAATGGAGAAGCATATGGGCGACTTTACGATAAAAAAATTGATATCAACACTGGCGGCGTAGCTTTTTATGAAGGCGCAACCGATTCCGCTGAAGTATTAGAAGCGAGACAATGGATTGATAGTATCATTAATGATACAGAGCCAATTGTTAAACCTGAGCAAGCATTAGTTGTAACTCAAATTTTAGAGGCAATCTACGAATCTTCAAAATCAAAGAAACCGGTATATTTTAACTAATTAGTATAGGAGATGAAATATATGACACTACCAATTGCCCTACAATTATGGAGTGTAAAAGAGGACGCAGCAATCGACTTTTTCGGTACTTTAGAAAAAGTAGCGAAAATGGGTTATGACGGAGTAGAGTTCGCGGGATACTATGGTAAAAATGCTTCGGAAATAAAAGCTGTTTTAAACAAACTAGGATTAAAGATAGCAGGAGCCCATGTAAGTGCAGATCAAATTATTCATTATATTGATGACGTAATAGCTTTCGAAAAAGAATTAGGAAACAAATATGTTGTATGTCCTTGGGCCAATTTTACTAGTTTAGAAGAATGGAAAGAATTTGCGGAACATTTACAACAATCTGGAAACCGATTAGCTGAAGCGGGAATATCGTTAGTTTATCATAATCATGCTCATGAATTAGTCAGATTAGAAAGCGAATATATACTAGATATTTTATTAAACTCAGTTCCAACAAATCTCTTAAAAGCAGAGTTAGATACTTATTGGTTAGAATTTTCTGGTGTAGATGCGGTTGAATATATGAGTAAGTATAAAGGAAGAACTCCATTAATTCACCTGAAAGATATGGCACCATCCAAAGAGGAAAGTACTGAAGTTGGAAATGGAATTATGAATATAAAAGGAATTGTACAACAAGCAAAACTAAATTCAGCTGAATGGTTAATTGTTGAGCAAGAAGCGTTTACGAAACCACAATTAGAAAGTGTTGAAATTGGATTGAATAATTTAAAAAGGATTTTAGCTGAAGCTTAAAACGCTATTAAAATATGTAAAAAAATAGAGATGGGTGAGACATATGGTAAAAGTTACGATTTGGAATGAAAATCGACACGAACAAATTAATCCAGTTGTAAAAAGCATTTATCCAAGCGGAATACACTCAACCATTGCAACGTTCTTAAATGAAGCAGGGTATGATACTACGACAGCTACATTAGAGCAACCTGATCATGGATTGACCAGTGAAGTGCTAGAAAATACTGATGTATTAATTTGGTGGGGACATATTGCTCATAATGATGTGGAAGATCAAATTGTTCAAAAAGTTTATGAAAAAGTATTGCAAGGTATGGGATTAATTGTCTTACATTCTGGGCATTTTTCTAAGATTTTTAAAAAATTAATGGGGACTAGCTGCGATTTAAAATGGCGTGAAGCAGCTGAAACGGAAAGACTTTGGGTTGTCGATCCGAGTCATCCGATAGTAGATGGTATTGGCGAATATATTGAAATTGACAAAGAAGAAATGTATGGCGAACATTTTGATATTCCTACTCCAGATGAGCTAGTGTTAGTAAGTTGGTTTAAAGGTGGAGAGGTATTTAGAAGTGGCTGTACATTTAAAAGAGGGAATGGAAAAATCTTCTATTTCAGACCAGGACATGAAACTTATCCAACTTATCATCATAAAGAAGTTCAAAAAATTATCATTAATGCAGTAAATTGGGCGAATAAATCAAAAAGAAATTATCCTTCATATGGACATAAAGAGGCCATAGAGGCATTAACGTAAATCATAGATTGGAGCGAGAAATCGATGAAATTAGGAGTATTCACAGTATTATTTGCGGATCAATCATTTGAAGAAATGCTTGATAAAGTTGCAGATTCGGGATTAAAGGCTGTTGAGATTGGTACAGGTTGTTATCCTGGAAATTCCCATTGTCCGTTAGACCGTTTAATAGAAAGTGAGCAAGTAAGAAGAGAATATATTGAAAAAGTTGAAAAACGAGGATTAACGATTAGTGCTTTTAGTTGTCATGGTAATCCATTATCACCTGATAAAGAGTTTGCAAAGGAATCTCATGATGTACTTGCTAAAACGATTAAACTGGCTTCGCTATTAAGTGTACCAGTTGTCAATTGTTTTTCTGGAACAAGTGGTGACCATGAAGAAGCAAAATACCCAAGTTGGCCAGTAACTGCTTGGCCAAATGAGTATAGAGATGTACTAAATTGGCAATGGGAAGAAAAGTTAATTCCTTATTGGAAAGAAATGGGCAAATTTGCGGAGGATCATCAAGTGAAAATTGGACTAGAACTACATGGTGGCTTTTTAGTTCATACTCCATATACATTATTAAAGTTACGTAAAGAAACTAGTAATGCAATCGGTGCTAACTTAGATCCTAGTCATCTTTGGTGGCAAGGGATTGATCCAGTAGCAGCGATTAAAATACTTGGAAAAGAAAATGCGATTCATCATTTCCATGCAAAAGATACGTATATCGACCAAGATAATGTAAATATGTATGGTTTAACTGATATGCAACCTTATGGTGAAGTTCAAACTAGAGCTTGGACATTCCGCTCAGTAGGCTGTGGACATAGTTTGAAAGATTGGTCTGATATGATGAGCGCACTACGTACTTTTGGATATGATTATGTTGTTAGTATTGAACATGAAGACCCAATCATGTCGATTGAAGAAGGTTTTTCACGTGCTGTAAAAAACTTACATTCCGTATTGATAAACGAAGAGCCATCACAAATGTGGTGGACTTAATAAAAAATAGGTAACCAATCCAAAAAAAGTTGGTGAAAAAATGGAAAAATTAAGAGTTGCGATTATTGGTTGTGGAAATATATTTTTAATGCATGCACAACCTGCTTTCATAAGAGAAAATGTAGAATTGGTAGCGGTTTGTGATATTAAAGAAGAGCGAGCAAAAGAGAAAGCTGAACAATTCAAATGTACTTATTATACAAATTATCTAGAGCTTTTTGAGAAAGAAAATTTAGATGTTATCCATATTTGCTTACCGCATTATTTACATGCGCCGGTTGCAATTGAAGCTGCAAAGCGAAAAATCCATGTCCTTACTGAAAAGCCAATGTCTATTCATTATTCTGATGCACAAGAAATGGTAGAAACAGCAAAAAATAATGGAGTAACATTAGGTGTCATTTTTCAAAATAGGTATAATCCAGGATCAGTTTTAATTAAAGAAATGTTACAAAATGGTACGCTAGGAAAAATAAAATCTGGAAAACTATCAGTAACTTGGGACCGTTCTGACGCGTACTATTTAACTAGTGATTGGAAAGGGACTTGGGAAAAAGAAGGTGGCGGGGTAGTCATTGACCAAGCGATTCATACGATGGATTTAATGCGATGGTTCGTTGATGATGAGATTGAATATGTCGACGCGACAATTAGTAATAGAGCACATGAAATGATTGAAGTTGAAGATTGTGCAGAAGGTGTTATTAAGTATAGAAGTGGTGTAGTCACTGCCTTCCATACAATAAACTATTATTCTTATGATGCACCAGTTACGATTGAGCTGCATTGTGAAAATGGGCTTGCTAAAATGGTTGCTGACCGTGGAGTAGTCTCTTTAAAAGATGGAAGAGAGTTCGTTGCTGATAACAATCCAAATGAAACCTTTGATTATGGCAATGGCGCGAAGGGGTATTGGGGCGTTAGTCATGTAAAACAGATTAATAATTTTTATGAATCATTGAACGATCATTCTCAGTTACATATAACTGGTGAAGAAGCAATGAAAACTCAAAAGATGATTTGTGCAATCTATGAATCAGGTAAGAAAAAAGAGAGGATTTATTTATAAATAAATCGATTATTTTATCCCCAATAATTTAATAATTAAACTTATAAAAAAGTAAATGACGTAGAGGGTTATGCTACATGTCGTTTACTTTTTTTATTTTTTCACTGTATTCAATGACTAATTGACTAAATTGAATTATAGGAAGGAATTAAGATCGTAAACAAATAAAGTCCATTATTGAGGAAAAGATTTTGATGAAAAAAATATCACAATTAATGCAGCTTGCAACAAAGAATCTTAGTATTTCAATAAAAATTTCATTTACCGTATTAGTAGAACATACTAAGAAAGAAATTAAATCGTTATAAAGCATAAATGGGTAGCGAGTTAGGTTGTCAAGTATCCGTTTTGTTTAATTCACTTCATAAATTTTAATTATTTATTATTTAGTTTCTTTTCGTTAGATTTTTGTATTCATGCTAATTAAAAAAGAACCACTAGGATAGACTGCACCCCTTAAAGTAGATGTTGAAAAACCCACATATGGGCAACATTGATTTTAAGGGGTGTTTCTTATGGCGAAAAAAGGACAAAAGTTTCAAAAATATAGTATGGAAATTAAGGCAGAAGCAATCCGTTTAAAAGAAGAAGGTTATTCTTATAAGCAAATTGCTGACAGATTAAACATTGTAAGTAGTGACACTGTTACTACTTGGTGGATGAAATATCAAAGAGACGGACACGCATTTCATCTTGATAATAGAGGTCGAAAAAAAGATTATTCAGATCAAGAACGATACATTAAGAAATTGGAGTTAGAGAATGCCATTCTAAAAAAGTTTCAGGAAATCTTGATAAAGGAGGGAAAAAACTAAAGTTCCATATTGTTGACATTTTAAGAAGTCGATTTACAGTTGAAGATTTATGTAACTTTCTTGAGGTTTCTCAAAGTGGTTATTATAAGTATAAAAAGACTATTAAAGAGGATAAACATAGAGAACTAAAAGATTTAATTCTGAGATTGTATGATGAATCAGATAAACAATGGGGGTTTCGAAATATACACAGTGAGCTTGTAGAAGAATACCATATGAAGATTAATCATAAACGAGTATATCGACTTTGTAAGGAACTTGGAATCCGGTCTATTATTAGAAAAAAGAGAAAGTATCCTAACTACAATCAATACAGATTGAAAGAACCGGAAACAATCGCACCAAACCGATTAAATAGAGATTTTAAAGTCGATAAACCAAACCATAAGTGGGTAACTGACATTACTCCCTTCCAAGTAGGGGCTGAGAAATTACATTTATCAGCTATATTAGATCTTTATAATAATGAAATTCTTGCTTATGAAATGAGTAAAAATACAGAGACTCTTTTGGTAATAAAGACAGTGTATCAAGCAGTTCAAAAAGAAAAGGATGTGCAAAATGTTATTCTCCATAGCGACAGGGGAACACAGTACACATCCAAGCTATACCAAGATACACTGGATGCTTACGGAATTAAGTCCAGTATGTCTCGACCAGGCAATCCATATGATAATGCCTGTATAGAAAGCTTCTTTTCTCATTTAAAGACAGAAGCATTCTATCCCTATTCTGTACAAAATATGGAGGATTTAAAAGCGATAATTGATAAATATATTTATAAATATAATCACAAAAGAAGACAAATACGACTGAATAGACAATCTCCAGTTAGTTTTAGACATCAACAACTGGCTTCTTAAGCACGTAAAAAGGGAGCTATTTCAAAGAAATAACTCTGCTTTTTATTTCATATCCACTTTTTGGGGTCTTGACCAAGGAAAGGTCCTTCGACGAATATACACTTAAAAAAGATGATTGAATATGATGGGTATACATGGAAAACTAATACTTGATGTAGAAAAGAGGTATATTATGAATCGTTTTTCGGGATTGCCCACTCAAGAAATTGACTCGGGTTCGTCTGACAGTAGTGTAAAAAAGATCATTCAACGGATGAATGAAGAACCGACTTTATTTGGATTTCGATCTGTTGAAGAGTATGAGGGGATGTTGCGAAATAACATAATTTTAAGTGCAAGAGCTATGTTTCAAAATAAAATCAGGTTTGCAGTATTTGAAAAATCTTATTGTAATCCAATGTACTGGCAATTAATGAGAACTGGCGGATTCCTATTGAGGAGAGGCGTAAGACCTTCTGACGCAATTAATGATATTTTCATTAATAGTTCATATTATGCGTTTGAATGTGCAACGGCAATGGTCATCATTTATTACCATGCGGTCCTAAATCTTATTGGCGAAAACTTATTTAATCAAATATTTCAAAACATCTATTTATACGGCTGGCATACTAATACTGACTTAGGTATAGGTGCACAGTATTCTAACCGAATTTTACCTGGAGATATCGTATATTTTAATAATCCAGAATTTAATCCACTCACCCCTGAGTGGAGAGGGGAAAATGCGGTAGTTCTAGGAGATGGTACTTATTTTGGACATGGATTAGGAATATTGACAGCCGAACAAATGATTTTTGCCCTGAATAAAATGAGATGGCCAGGAGCATTTCGGTCAGCCTACCTGACTAATTCAGTTACAAGACCAAACTTTAAAAATTTGGCAGCATTATCGAATTGGCAACGAGATCATTCAAATAATAAGCATAGGAATATAGTAATCCATCATAATGAAAGTTCGATTTCATTTGATCATTATATGTATTTGTTAAACTACTTTACGAATCACTTTATGTGATGTTCAATTGTAATAAATATTACTTAAAACTATAAAAAACCAAAGTGAGGTCATGGCAGAGTGTTTTATTTGCTAAACCTCACTCTTTTTATAATATTTCCATTAGTTTATGCCCTAATATTCCCAATAACTTTATTACTTCTTAATTTTACCATTGATGTAAAAGTGGGCAATGGAAGTTAAAAATACTTCAGTGCTCACTTTTTAAAAGTATAAATATAACATTTCTAATTTAGATACAAAGGGTGGAAAAAATAAAGGAAAGTATTAATTAATTTTGATAAAATTAATATACGTATTATATTTCATCTACATTTAATCTAAACGTAATCAAAGAAAAAATAGAAAAATGGCTTTTTGGTATACATAGAATGGAGGATATGGGATGGCGGGAATAAAAGATATTGCCAAAGAAGCTGGAGTTTCCATTTCAACGGTGTCATATGCATTGAATGGTAGTCCAAAAGTAACAGAAGAAACTCGTAGCAGAATCATGAAGATTGCAAATAGATTAGGTTACGTTCCTAATGCTGCGGCAAGGATGTTAAAGGTTAAAGAAACAAAAATTATTGGGGTATTCTTAGCTGATTATGGAGGTTATTTTTACGGACCACTATTAAGAGGAATGAGACAAGCTTTAAACGACAAAGGTTATGAATTAATTGCTTGTTCTGGCGTGCAATCCCATCGACTTTTACTAGAAAAAGTAATTGATGGTGGAATCATATTAGATCAGGCTTTTTCAGATGAAGAACTTTTAGACTATGCAGAAAAAAATTATAAAATGGTAGTGATGGATCGAGAATTACAGCACAATAATATTAAAGGCGTTCTATTAAATAATAATAGTGGAGCTAAATTAGCGATTAAAGAACTTCTTAAAAATGATGTAAAAAAAGTATATGCGGTAACAGGGCCAGAAGGATCATACGATTCAAGTAAACGTATGGAAGGTGTTAGAGAGGAAGTAGCAAATTATCCTGAAATTGAGTTAATTGAAATCGGTGGAAATTTCATGAAGGATTCAGGAGAGTTAGCAGCACAACAAATCTTTTCAAACTATAATGAGCCAAGTTCAATTTTCTGTTTAAATGATGAAATGGCAATTGGGATCTATAACTATCTACAAAATACAGATTATAAAGTAGGGAAAGATGTCTATATTGTAGGTTTTGATAATATTGAATTATCACAATATGTATCACCAAGATTAAGTACTGTATCTTATTCTACATTTGATTGGGGTTCATTAGCGGCTAAAAATTTATTGAAACTCATATCTAACGAAGTTATTGAGAATGAGAAAATTGAAGTTTCATTAATTGTTGGTGGATCTTCTTAAGTAGATAATTATATCAGAAACTTAAGTTTTTCTTAAAGTGACTTAAATTTCTCTTAAAAAGAGATGTTTAAGTTTCTTTTTTATGTCTAATAACGAAAATTTCACATACCGTAATAGGACGAAAAAAACAAAAAAAAACAGTTTTTAATAGTAAAATTGAACAAATGACTTAATTAAAAAAGAACATACCTTGGAATTCAACCTCTTTTACTAATATGACAGGAAATTATACTGACTTTGTCGAAATATTGAACTATATAAATTCTACCAAAGGACTGAGTGCTTTTGAACACATTATTGTTAACGGGTTTTGAACCTTTTTTGAACTTTTCAATTAATCCTACAGAAGAAATTGTGAAAGAGTTAAATAATCAAGAGGTTGGTGGGTTTCAAATAATTGGGGCAGTTTTACCTGTTGATTTCAGTACAGCGGGTAATGAGTTTATAAAATTATTTCATACGTATAACCCATCGGCAGTTATATCATTAGGATTAGCAGGTGGTCGATTAAAAATAACGCCAGAACGGATCGCCATAAATTGCAATGATGGTGCAGCGGATAATAAAGGGAATAAATATGCAGGGGCTAAAATTGATCCAGAAGGCCCGGATGGACTATTTACAACACTTCCAATTCAAAAGATTGTTAATGAATTAAACAATCACAAATTTCCAGCTGAAATATCCAATTCTGCAGGTACTTATTTGTGTAATAACGTGATGTATCAAATGCTTAATGAATTAAATAAAATTAACAAGCAAATTCCGAGTGGCTTTATTCATATCCCAGCTTCACATGAAATGGCCGTAATTGATCAGAAATTGCCAAGTTGGTCACAAACTGATTTGACGAACGCTATAAAGCTAGCAATCGAAGTGATTGATTTAAATGACTAGCACCAAATTGGATATATTTCCAGTAGGTTGCTCTGGCTTAGTATGTTATTTAGGTGATTCCATTTCAATGGAAACAAATAAATTAGTACATGCTTTTTCAGAATATCTAAAAACTAAATTATTGACTAAAATAACAGCAGTTGTACCATCTTATCATTCCATTACGATTTTTTATGATTCAATTAACTTTTCATACAAGGAAATATACCAAGAAATAAAAGGTCATTTTAATCGTTATACTAGTTCGAAAATTAACAGAGAACATACAATTTATAAAATTCCAATTTGTTTTAGTTCCACGTTTGGGACAGAACTTCCAAAAGTAGCAGAGCATAATAAACTAAAAACTGAAGAGGTAATTCAACTTTATCTAGAAAAAATGTATCCCATTTATATGATTGGTTTTATACCCGGGTTTCCATATCTTGGCGGGTTAAATCCTAAACTAGCAACTCCTAGGCTAACAAAACCAAAAACAGTATTAAAGGGTTCGGTTGGGATTGCTGGACATCAAACAGGGATTTATCCATTTGAATCTCCTGGTGGATGGAATATTATTGGACGTACGCCAATTTCAATATTTTCAACTAAAAATAATGGCACAGAAAACTTTAAACCTGGAGATCTAGTGAAATTTTTTGAGATTAATATCGAAGGATTTAATGAGATTGAACAACTAGTGAAAGAGGACAACTATTCAATTAAAAAGGAAGTGCGTTTTATTGATTCACATTGATTTAAACTGTGATTTAGGTGAAAGTTTTGGAAATTACAAAATAAATGATGAACAAATTATGCCACATATTACTTCTGCTAATATCGCTTGCGGATTTCATGCAGGAGATCCGTTTGTAATTTATGAAACAGTAAAATTAGCAAAGCAATATAATCTATCAATTGGAGCGCATCCAAGTTTTCCAGATTTACTTGGTTTTGGTAGAAGAGAAATGAACTTCAGTGAAGAAGAAATATATAAATTAGTTCTCTATCAGATTGGTGCACTCTATTCGGTTTGCAAAGTAAACCAAGTTGAACTACGTCATTTAAAACCTCATGGTGCACTTTATAATATGGCAGCTACTAATCTGAAACTTGCTTTAGCGATTACAAAAGCAATGAAAAGCTTCGATCCTTCATTAGTCTTATTTGGACTTGCAAATAGCAAATTAATTGAAGCTGCAATCGAAATGAATATTCCTTTTTCTTCAGAAGTATTTGCAGATCGAGCATATGGTGATGATGGTCTATTAGTCCCTCGTAATCAATTAAACTCGGTTCATCACAATACGAAAGATGCCATTCATCAAGCACTTCAAATTGTAACAACTAAAACCGTATCGACAATTTCCGGTAAAGATATTCCAATTCAAGCAGATACCATTTGCATACATAGTGATTCTGACATTTCAATTAAATTAGCGATGGAATTACGTAAGGTATTTAGTGAAAATAATATACTTGTTAAGTCTATAGGAGCGTAATACTTTGAAAGAGCTTTTTGAAGTTTTACAAAGAGGTGTATCTATTTCAATTCAAGATAATGGTAGGAATGGATTTAGACATTTAGGGATACCTGTATCTGGTGCGATGGACAAGCTAGCTTATCAAATTGGAAATCTATTATTAGGAAATAAATTTAATGCATCTAGTATCGAAATTGCGATTGGTGGTACAGTCTTAAAAGCATTAAATCAATGCTCAATCGTCATTACAGGCGGAGATTTGAAACCTACAATTAACGGTAAATTCGTTGACATGTATAAAATAATCGACATAGAAAAAGGAGAGATATTGACTTTTAACGGGGGAAATAATGGTGTTTACTCATATATTTCGGTACCCGCCGGAATTACAAGTGAATGTCACTTCGAAAGTCAGTCCTCGTATGAGCCTGCTTCTCTTGGATTAATTGTTAAGAAAGGTACAATAATTTATGGTTCAAGGACTACATATAAACTAGTAAAAAATGGACTAAAGCATGAGTATATACCAATCTATCATAAGCATAATTTGGTTCATTTTATAAAAAGTAGTCATTTTGAAAAAATACATCACCAGATAAAAACACAAATTTTATCTGAACCTCTTACAGTTGGTATCTTTAATAGAATGGGAATGTATTTAAATTCAAAAAATGCTAATTTAGAACAGTTTGACTCAAATATTTTATCAGAAGGCACTACTTTTGGAACCATTCAAATCCTACCATCTGGTGAACCAATTATCTTACTAGCAGACTCACAAACTACAGGTGGATATGCCACATTAGGTACAGTAATTTATTCAGACCTTTGGAAACTTGTACAAATGCAACAAGGAAATACAATTCAATTAATACCAGTAGATGTAGATGAGGCGAGACTTTTAAATAAAAGGCTTCATTTATTTTTAAATTATTTACAAATTGAATGTAGAAATAAGGAGAGATAAAGATGGAAAATTTACTTGCAAAGTTATTTGATGCTACGGAAAAAGGCGAAAATGAAATTGTAATTGAAATAATAAGTAACCAGCCGAATTTGATTCATGAAGAAAATGAACATGGGCTAACGTTACTTGGAATCGCAGCACATTACGGTCAATATGAAGTTGTAAAAACTTTAGTAAAAAATGGTGCTCAGATCAATGAGCTTTCTCACTCAAAGCTTTCATTCATTCCACAAAACACGGCTCTCCATGCAGCTATTGCTGGTGCTAAGTCAATTGAAGTGATCGATTTTCTTTTAACTAATGGAGCAAATCCTAATATTAGCGACAGTGAAGGCCACACTCCTTTACATATCGCAGCATTTGAAGGAAACACTTCTATAGCTGAACATTTGTTAAAAAACGGTGCTGAAATTAAAACGAATAATTCTGGTAAAACACCAATTGAAATTGCTGAAGAACGTGGTAATTCAGATTTTATCAATTTTCTAAAAGAAGTAACTTTATAAATAATTCGTAGTGTTGTGATGACTGTTCTGTCACAACACTTTTTGTTATGATAAAGGAAAGACTAGTAAAAGAGGAATAAGATTTGAGAATTAATGTTTATATTAGTGCATCAGGGTATTGTTCCAGAAGGGCAGCAGAACGATTGGTAGCTGCGGGACAGGTTAAAATTAACGGACTAACTGCTGAAAAAAACAGCATAGTAGAAGAAAACGATGTTGTACAAGTAAATGATGAAGCTATTTACTTAACGAGTGAAAAAGACTATATTATCCTAAATAAACCAGTAGGAATTACTTGTACAGGATTACAAACCGTAAAAGGGAATATAATTGATTTTGTTAATTATCCAAAGAGGATTTTTCCAATAGGTAGATTAGATAAAGATTCTGAAGGATTAATCATCCTTACAAACGACGGACCTATTGCACATAAAATTTTACATAGTGAACATGGACATGAAAAAGAGTATATTGTTACAGTCGATCAGCCAATTAATGTAGATTTTATTAATGGCATGTCAAATGGTGTACTAATCGGAAATGTTTTAACTAAAAAATGTAAAGTTGAAAAAATAGATGAATTTACATTCCGTATTATTTTAACGCAGGGCTTAAATCGTCAAATTCGGAAAATGGCAAAAAGTTTTGGATTTAAAGTGATTAAATTAAAGAGAATTCGAATTATGAATATCCATATGGAAAATCTAGAAATAGGTAAATGGAGAAAATTAACAGATAACGAACTATTTATTTTAAAAGAACAATTGAAAGAGGAAGAATCAAATGAAAATTTTAATTGATGCAGATGGCTGTCCAGTAGTTTCAGAAACAATTAAAATCGCAGCAGAATTTAAAATAAACGTTCTTTTATTATGTGATACTGCTCATATAATGCAAAGAGAAGGCGCTGAAACGATAGTAGTTTCCCAAGGTGCGGATGCAGTTGATTTTGCATTAGTAAATCGAGTTGTAAGTGGAGATCTCGTAATTACCCAAGACTATGGTCTTGCTGCTATGGTTTTATCAAAGCAAGCTTATGTATTAAATCAAAACGGCTTTCAATATACAAATGAAAATATTGATTCACTATTACATACTCGATATGTTTCAAAGAAAATTCGAAATGCGGGTGGACGAGTGAAGGGACCAAAAAAACGTCAAAAGCTTGATAATGCAAATTTCGAAAACGGCTTAAGAAAATTACTTTCTTCAATTTCTTTATAGTAAAATAGAGTTGTACAAATAAAATAAAAAAGGAGGCAAGCATGTTAACACTTGCAAGAGAAAACTTAAAAAAGTATTTTGGATATGAAAATTTTAGAGCGGGACAAGAACAAATTATTGAACGAGTTTTATCAGGAAAGCACACAGCTGGTATTATGCCAACAGGTGGTGGAAAGTCGATCTGTTATCAAATTCCAGCGACAATTCTCCAAGGAGTTACCCTCGTCATTTCTCCTTTGATCTCTTTAATGAAAGACCAGGTAGATGCATTGCATCAAGTAGGTATTCCTTCCACATTTATTAATAGTTCACTTTCTTATAATGAAGTAAATGAAAGAATGATGGATTTAAGCTATGGCGAATACAAAATTCTATATGTTGCGCCTGAAAGGTTAGAATCAGAAAGCTTTATCGATGAATTAAAAAGATTGCCGATCTTACTTGTAGCAGTTGATGAAGCACACTGTATATCGTCGTGGGGACATGATTTTAGACCAAGTTACTTACGTATAAAAAACTTAATACAAGAATTGCCTACGAACCCAACAATATTAGCACTTACTGCTACGGCAACTCCTCAAGTTAAATCTGATATATGTAATCAACTAGGAATAATTGAGGAAACGACGATCATTACAGGCTTTGAAAGAGAGAATTTGTCATTTAAAGTGATTAGAGGACAAAATCGATTAGATTATATTTGTAATTACATAAAACAAAATAAAAACGAATCTGGTATTATTTACGCAGCAACTAGGAAAGAAGTAGATAATGTTACCAATAAATTAAAAAACCTAGGCATTTCCGTCGGTAAATATCATGCAGGCTTAAGCGATGCAGAACGTTCAAAACAACAGGATGCATTTTTACAAGATAATATTAATGTAATGGTTGCTACAAATGCATTTGGAATGGGAATTGACAAAAGTAATGTTAGATACGTAATCCATTACCAAATGCCTAAAAATATGGAAAGTTATTATCAAGAGGCTGGAAGAGCAGGACGAGATGGATTAGAAAGTGAATGTATTTTACTTTTTACTGCACAAGACGTTCAAATTCAAAGATTTTTAATTGAGCAATCTACCTTTGAACCTAATCGATTAAAACAAGAGATTTCAAAACTACAATCAATGAAGGATTACAGTTATTGTGAAACATGTTTACAAGCATTTATTCTAAAATATTTTGGGGATGAAAGTGACCACTCTTGTGGTAAGTGTAGTAATTGTATTGACGAACGGACTGCAATAGACATTACAATTGATGCTCAAATCGTTTTATCATGCATTATTCGAATGGGCGAAAGATTTGGTAAAACGATGGTTGCATCAGTACTAACTGGATCAATGAATAAAAAATTAATAGACTTAAATTTTCATACTTTAACGACATACGGTTTATTCAAAAATCGCACATTAAAAAGTGTTGGCGATTTAATTGATTATTTAACATCGGAACAATTTATTGGTGTTACAAGCGGTAAATTCCCACTGTTAACTGTAACAAATAGGGGAAGAGAAGTACTATTAAATAAAATAAATGTAATGAAAAAAGAAGAAATCCAAGTTACTGAAAGTACAAACGTCGATAATCATTTATTTGATCAACTGCGAAGTTTACGTAAAGAAATTGCGACAGAACTTGGAGTACCACCATTTGTCGTATTTGCAGATAGTACTTTACGAGATTTATGTAAATTACTCCCAACTACTGATGAAGAATTCCTACAAGCAAAAGGTGTCGGATTACAAAAACAACAAAAATTTGGTGATCAATTTATAGAAGTGATCAAGAAGTATAAAGAAGAAAACCAAATTGAAGTAGAAACAACAAAACCAAAAGCAACAATTATTAATAAAGTACCTTCACACAAAATATCATACGAATCTTATCAAAACGGACTTTCGATTTCTGAAATTGCAAAAGAGAGAGGATTAAATACGACTACTGTTGAAAATCATATTTTGCAAAGTGCAGTGGAAGATGATCGTTTTGATTGGGATGA
Source organism: Bacillus sp. AFS029533 (assembly GCF_002585125.1). NCBI lineage: Bacteria > Bacillati > Bacillota > Bacilli > Caryophanales > Bacillaceae > Bacillus > Bacillus sp. AFS029533. The sequence continues at coordinate 134,512 of NZ_NUQC01000013.1, forward strand.
AGTAGTGCCTTTTGATATTGAAAAACAAATTAAAGAAGTAATAAATACAGTTGGAAGCGAAAAACTTCGACCTATAAAAGACGAATTACCAACTGAAATTAGTTATTTTATGATAAAAGCTGTAATTATGAAATCTGCAACATAATATAAACTTTTTACACTAAAAGTATAAAGAGCTTCCTATTTTAAATGGGAAGCTCTTTATATTACCTATTTCTTGCTAGCCTTGACCTTTATTTGATTACTTTCTTTACTTTCATTATGAAGTCGATCGACAGCTGTTATTTCATACGTGTAATCTTTATCTATATTTGCTGTTGTATCTAAATATGTTGTTTTACCATTTTTTGATTTGCGAACAGTAGTTAAGATGTTCCTTGGATCATCAATGCTATTTTTATGTAATCCATCAAAACGGTATACAACATAATATGAAACATCTTGATCATTAGGGTGAGTATTCAATGTAAGTTGGATTCCATCTTTTGTTCGAGAAGCTTTTTCGAATTTTGGTTTCTTTGGAGCTTGGTTATCTAACCACGGCATTGAAGGAATTAATGCCTTTGTTCTATATAAGTCCTGGCTTAAACGATCCTTAATACCAAGTGGATTTCGATTTAAGTCTTTTATTGAAAAATGCATACTTCCTTTGATTTCAGGAATTGTACGATTTAATTCAATTTGTTTTGGTAATTCGTCAGGTAGAGCCCAAGCTGCGTTGTTATCGTTAATTTTGTAATCAGCTTGTCCAATATATAAATCAATATTCTTACCTTTTACTTCCTTCGTCCACCAATTTGCGAGTATATCGTATGCAGCAGGTTCAAATCCTATATTCCAATAGATTTGCGGAGTAATATAATCAAGATATTCTTTATTAATCCATTCTCTAGTATCTGCAAATAAATCATCATAATTTGTTTGACCAGCAGTAGTATTTGAGCCAGTAGGGTCTTTTGCTATATTTCGCCATACCCCAAAAGGACTAATCCCAAATTTGACATAAGATTTTTCTTTCTTTATTGAATTATGAAGTACTTTTACGAACTGATCTACATTGTCTCGTCGCCAATCTTCAATATTATCAAACTTTTGTTTACCATATTTTTCGTACGAAGATTGATCTGGAAATTCTTGACCAGCGATACGATATGGATAAAAATAATCATCCAAATGTACTGCATCTATATCATATTTTTTTACAACTTCCATAATCCCATCAATAATAAATTGACGTGCATCTGGATTACCTGGGTCAAAATATAATTGCTTTCCATATGGGACTACCCAATCAGGATGTTTTCTTGCAGGATGGTTTTCTGCTAAAGTATTTAAATCCTCTAAAGTTGCATTTCCTGGTGCTGTTCGTGGCATAGTAATTCGATATGGATTGAACCAAGCATGAAATTCAATATTTCGTTTATGTGCTTCTTCAACCATAAATGCAAGTGGATCATAGCCTGGATCCTTACCTTGTGTACCAGTTAAATATTTTGACCATGGACCATAATCGGATGGATAAAAAGCATCAGCGGTCGGCTTAATTTGGACAACGACTGAATTCATTCCCATCATTTCTACATCATCTAATAGTTTAATAAACTCCGATTTTTGTTGCATTTCAGACAAACCAGTAGCAGATGGCCAATCGATGTTTACTACTGATGCAATCCAAGCTGCTCGTAGCTCATGCTTTGGAGGGATAGAGTACTGTGAAGTAGTTTCAGCATGAACATTTTGAATTTGTTGAAATAATAGAGATGCACCTACTGTAGCAGCAATCGCATATTTTCCAAGTTTTCTTTTCTTCATTAGTGTTCCACCTTACTTTCTATTAAATTAGTAGCGCTTACATAATATAAAACTATCAAAAATGGAAAGTATTGTCTATAATTTTTGAAACAAAATTTCAAAAAAATCTAAAAAATCAAGAAATTAAATTTCGATTTATTTGATACTTTTTTGAAATCCCTCAAATATAAATCATTTTATCATTCCCGATTTATAGCTTGGCTTGTCTTAAATTGGTAAAATATTGATTGAAGTATAATTGCATAAATTAAAGGTCATATAAGGAATGAGCATACATAATTTATACAAATATTACGAGACAAGAGAGGATAAGAATTTGAAAATAAGTCAATTAATTGCAAATAATATTAATAAATTAGATGCAATTTTACCTGAGAATCAGTCATTAGGAATTGCTGGATTATCTGGCTCTGGTAAAACTACTTTTTGTCAAACAATTGGTGAGGAGTCAAAGAAACGTCTAGTGTCTTTACTTCCAAAAGCTGAATATCAATATTTATTCCCAAACATAATGAAAACAAATTTTAGTGCGATTAACATGGAAGAAATGCCATTAGTACTTTTCCTAGGCAAATCATCCATTTCTACTAATCCACGTTCAACACTAGGAACACATACAGGTGTTTTTAAAGACATTCGTGTAAGCCTTGCAGAAAAGTTTAATCTTTCTCCAGAAGTTTTTTCGTTTAATAATGAATTAGGTTGGTGTCCGGATTGTAAGGGCCGCGGAATTACAAAAAATATTGAATGTAAAAAGTGTAAAGGAAACCGATATAATCAAAAAATTGAAGAATATAAAATTGAGTTATTTGATCGTCCACATTCTATTTCGGATATTAATAATTTAAGTGTAGAAACAATTTTATCACTAGCAGAGGAATTACAAATTAGTGAAGCTAAACAGCATTTACTAAACAATATAATCAAAATGAATATTGGCTATTTATCCCTAAATCGAATTACTGGAACATTATCCGGTGGAGAAATAACTCGACTTTATTTAGCAGAATTTATGGCAACTAGTGAAAATACTGTTATAATCATCGATGAAATTTCGGTAGGTCTTGACCATGATACTTTAAATAGAATATTAGCCGAGATAAAAGAATTAGGATTTAAAAATCAAATTTGGTTAATTGACCATTCCGATACTGTACTAGATGCAACAGATGATCAAGTGTTTTTCGGACCTGGAAGTGGTAAATACGGCGGAAAAATCGTTGAAGAATCTCCTCGACCTAAACCGATTTATTGGAAAAGAAACGAGATTTTCCCGAATGATTTCTATGAGTTTAAAGATCTTCATTGTCGTAATATCCAAATTCAAGATATACAAATTCCTAAAAATAGACTAGTAACATTTACTGGAGAATCTGGATGTGGTAAATCAACTCTAGTAAATGAATGCATGTCAAAAGACTTTTTAAAACGATACCCAAAAGATAAATTGGTGATGGTAGGTCAGGATCGGAACCAATCGATTACGAGTCGATCAACAGTTGCTACTTTCCTAGATATAAAGAGAAAGTTAACAAAATATAGTGAAGAAATAGATGATATTTTCCTACGTTCAATCGAGGATATCATTGAAGAACTACCGAACGAAGACATAGCACATAAGCGATTAAGCTTATTAATCAAACTTGGGCTTGGCTATCTTACTCTTGAGAGAAAAACACAAACACTATCAACTGGTGAATTTCAATGTGTACATTTAGTTTCTGAACTATTTTCTAATACAAGAAGCCCTCATACATTATTCATTTTTGATGAGCCCTCAAAAGGATTATCACAAAATATATTAAATCAATTTATCGATAGTGTTCGAGAAATTCTAAAAGATGAATCAATTTCTATTATGATGATTGAACACAATGCTTACATGTTAGAAAGCTCGGATTATATTGTTGATTTTGGAAAAAGAAAGATTACTCCCGTTGAACATCTCGATGTTGTAAATCATGATGACTATTTTAATCAGATAAAACAGGATCATGAAAAGCCACAGTCGCAAATTTCATCATCACTTAAAATACAAAAGGGTGTTCAATATTTACAAGAAAATAATATAAATTATTTCAAAAATGCAGAAAACATTTATAAAGGCGGAATATTAAAAAGTCTATCATCGATGGCACGACTTATTTATGGAGAATATGAATCTGATGCTATTCTTCCTGTTATTGCAATTGATTTAGAAAGACATTTATACAGTCAATATACATTTTTATATGAAATCGGCGGCCTAATCAATCAAATCGTTGCTTCACATCCGACAAATAAGGATACAAGAAGTTTTGACTTTTATAACCAAGAAAATCATTGTCCTTCCTGTTCTGGCCGTAGAGTAATTGAGAAGTTTGATATTGATGTAGTCATTCAAGATAAAACAGTACCATTTTGGGAAGGTTTATTACATTCTGATGTAATGGAAGTTTTAAAATATTACCAATATCCTAAATTACAATTCTTATTTGATGAAATAAAAAATGAACTTGGTCAAGACATTAGTAAAAGTTTTAATGAGATGTCAGAAGCAGAAAAACAAACTTTTTTATATGGATACTATGAAAAAACTTTTTATGATAAGGCTGGAAAGACACAAAGATTATGGGAAGGCTTTAATACGATTATTGGACGGTATATGTCAATTTCAAAATCGGCCATTAAAGAACAAATGAAAGCTTCCAAAGTGCAAATTATATGTCCTATTTGTGAAGGCACAGTTTTAAACCACCACAAAAAATTAATGTTTGGCAAATTAGATATTCGTGAAATCATCAATCAACCTGTAGATCAAGTAATTAATACAGTTGGACAGTTAACAGTCTTAGAAGAAATAAAATCAATTGTTGGTGGAGAAACAGCATTAACTGTAGAAGTTTCTTTACTATCTCGAGAACAACAGGTTGCTTTAAAAATGTTAGAAATAAAACAAGCAAGTTTCGTTGGATATGAAGTTGTATTACAAAATGCTTTACCGTTCTGGGATCGTGTTAAGACAAATATTGAAGAAATAAGCAATAAAAACTTAGTAACGATAACTGATTTTAAAGATATATTGGAGACCAGAGAAGATATCATAGACAAATATTTTACAAATGGTAAATTCAAAAAACTAACATATGTTTATGAAGCATTTGGATATAAAAAAATCGTTACACTAATTAATAAAGTAAAAGCGAGTAACCCTTGTCCGTTCTGTAAAGGAAAAAAAGTAATTTCTGAAGATAATTTACATGACGGTGTATATAAATTAACAATACCATGTGTTAGCTGTTTAGCTAGTGGAATCAATGAGAATGGACGCCAACAGCTTGTTGAGGGAATTGCAGTTCAAACATGGCTCACTGGTAAAGTAAGTGAAATAGTTCCTGAAAATCAATTAACTGAAGAAGTTAAAGATATACCGATATTTAATCGTATAAGAGAACTAAATAAACGTGATATGATGGCAGTTTATCAATGTTTGATTCAAAATAATTAATAAAAATAAAACTCATTTTCAAAGAACTTTTTGAAATGAGTTTTTTATTTTGTGGCTTAAAATATATGTGTCAATATAACAGGTAAAATTGTTGTAAAACTTTCATAGAATAATGTTCACAGTTTATACATGGTATAAAAACAGGATACTTAGTATGATTAATCTGTAGAAAAAAACGAATTTTTTAAAAATATATTTTTAAAATAACAATACTATATTTGAAAGTAGGAGATATAATGAATCATTTAAACTTAGGTAGAAACTTAAAAATATCAGCGGGTTTAACAGTATTTGTAATATTCTTGATGACATATCTTTTAAACTAAAATATTGTATTTTGCATATTAATTTTATCCGAAAACTCATTTGTTAAAAATACAAATGAGTTTTTTTATATTTCTTTTTTTAATAAAGAAATTATTATATCATTTCATTCGTATAATAATAGAACTGTAAATTAGAACAATGCTTTTATCAATATTATACAAAGATAACATGCAAACGAATGTTCATAGTAACTTTGATATTATTGGTTTATCTTAAGCATGCTTTTACAAAATATAAAAATCATAGAACACTATTGAACTTACTGTTTAATATAAATGCGTTTATAAATTACAATAGAAGAAATTAAATAGAGAATCACACTAAAGTAGTGGTCCTCTTTTATAAAAATTCATTTATTAGCTCATCAAATCTTTCTCTTTCAATAAACTTTGATGCTAAATTCGATAAACCTTTTAATGCAAAAAGGAGATAGCATGCCAGTATAGAATATAAGCATTGTAAGGAGTGTGAGGGGTATGATAGATGGAGATGTAATATTAACTAGTACTCAAATAAGAGAGCAGTTAGAGTTGAAACCAAGCACCTTCAGAAAATATCAGGACATCTTAGAGAATGTTGGTTATACAATCAAGAAGAATAGTAGAGGACATCGACAATATTCAAATTATGATGTCTTGATCTTCGAAAAACTAATCGAATTAAGTAAGCATGATGGTATGACGTTAGAGAAGTCTGCGAGATTGATAAAAGAGCAAACCAATAGATTAATACCTCATACTGACATGATAGTCGAAGAAAAGTCTTTAAACTTAACGGAGCACCTAATACAAATAAACAATGAACACCAGTTGCATACAATTGAAAAACTAATGAATGAAATGGAAGAAAGACTTTCTAAAAAGATGGATCTACAACATAAAGAAGTATTAAAGCAACGAGAAAAGCAGACTAGCTTACTGATGCAAGAATGGAGAGAACAAAGAAAACAAGATCAACAACTGTTATTAGAAACGGCAGCCACTCAAGAAAAGAATTCATTACTAAAGAAAGTAAGTGAAAAAATGGAAGAATTAAAAAAATGGTATTTTGAAACATGAGCTTATATTACAATCTAGCACTTTCGCAGTGCTATTGTCGTTGGAATAATATTAGCCATTTGGAATTCTACACTTAATTACTGGTTTTTGGATATTCTAATGGTAAAATTAGGTATAGTAGGGCGTGGTAGGTGCCTTTCTTCTTAAAGAAGAAGAGGAGAGTGGTGGTTAGGCCTTGATATACAAGCTTTTTAATTGGTAATTAGTTAATGTAAATTTGATGTAAATCGTTATTAGGCTCACTTTTAGATGTAATTGCTTCAGGATCAAAAGAATTGCCTAATGATAAGTTAGAAGATACTCCACGTGGCTAGTTTTGCTGCTGGGTAGTTCCGAGTGAAAAAGCGATAAAATGATGATATTTACTAAGTAGACCTAAACTGCGCACCTTTCTTTTTTTAAAGAATGTTTTGCGATGTGACTTTACTGATGATGATCGTTCAACTATCACTCCAGATAGTTGAACAATACTGAAATATACTATCAAAAACTTAATATGAATTAAGTTCTTCAATAAGGTGTATTACATCAATAAGTGTTTACTATGTTTTATATTAGTTTTTAGTCGAAGGCTCAGAGAAGTCTCTCTAAGCCATTTTGGTGTAAGATTTGGAAGATTTTTTTGCAATTATCAAGTTTTCAAGTTAGTTCAACGCCTAATTGCTTAAAAATTTTTTTCATCCCTATTTTTCATTCGTTAGTAGGATATTTATAATGGTAAATCTTTTCGCTTAAAAACAACAACGCCCATGAAATAGAGAAGAAGGCTTAATCCAACAAGTATGAATAATTGACCTCCATAACTTCCGTTTTGAATGATGGCAGTGGAATCATAAAGAGTGATAATACTAACATTTCTAAGGAATTCCAGACTGTCATTCATTCCAGAAAGCATATTCGTTGCATAGAAAAACACTGTAAGGCCTGCACCTAGTGCTAGGGAATAGCTTGAACGGTTGAATAAACAAGATGCAAAAAAAGTAATGCTACTAATGGCTAAATTCAATACTAGAGATCCTAATGTAAGAATGAAGAATTTATTTACAGGTAATTCACCAGGCTGGACTAGCTCCGCCACACCGTATCCTACAACAAATATCAACCCGAACATTACCACTAGTGACAAAACAAAAAAGATAATACTTGTAAAAGTGTATTGCGTTCTTGTGATCGGAGTTGATAAATGAAAGGCCATGCTACCTTTATCTACTTGTTCTGCTATTAGTTTATTTCCAATAATAATCGAATAAATCATGGCAAAGATGAGGACGAAGTTTCCAAAATATTGATTTGCTACAAAGGCAATTAAGGTAGTTATATCACCTAAGGGATTTACAGGAGCATCCATGCTTGTTTGGGCAATATTCTGCATGGTTTCCGGAGTGAAAACACTCATAACAATCACTATTAACAGAGAAAGTGCTCCTGCAATAATACTGAAAACTTTTAAATTTAATTTTACTAAGCGGATAAATAAAGACTTTTTAAACATGCTCTTGATTCTCTCCTTTATAAAAACTCATAAAATGATCTTCTAATGAGTTCTTCATTTCACGAAACATTGTTACCTCTCTTTTAGACAGGGAACGTATTAATTCGTTAATTTGTTTGTCTTCTATCTCTACAGTAACCTGTAAAGTTTCCATATCGTTCTTTTTAATGACAAAATTTTCTTTTAAAATCGATTCGAAGTCTGATCGTTTTTTAAACATAATGATAAATGTGTTTTTACTAAAATGCTTAAAATCTTGAGAGTTCATTACCGAAATGATTTTACCTTGCTTAATCATCGCAATACTATCGCATGTTCCCTCAATCTCCTCAAATAGATGAGAAGACATTAGGATACTTTTACCCTTGTTTTTTTCCTGATGAATTAATTTTACAAACATCGATTGCATTAGTGGATCAAGACCTGTTGTTGGCTCGTCTAGAATAAGAATCTGAGGATCATGCATGAAAGCACAAACAATCCCAACCTTTTGTTTCATTCCTTTGGACATACGTTTTATTTGAGTTGATGGATCTAAGTCGAACATCTCTATTAACTGATTCGCCTTTGTCATGTCACCGAGACCACGCATTTTAGCTGCATGCAAAATAAGTTGTGTACCAGTCATGTTCTCAGGAAAAGCAATCTCTGCAGGTAAATAACCAAGATGTTTTTGAATCTCTTTTGGTTGATTCCAACAATCTAAATTTAAAATTGTAGCTTTTCCACTTTGGGGTTTGATAAATCCTAATAGGTGACGGATCGTCGTAGTTTTACCAGCACCGTTAGGACCTAAAAAGCCAAAAACTTCCCCTTTCTCAATTTTAAGTGATACATCAAAAATACCCTTATTGTTTCCATAATCTTTTGTAAGGTGTTGGATGTTTATTATTGTCATTTAAATCACCACGCCAATTCTGCTTTATTTATCCGACAACATGTCGTATGATGTAAGTGTATTATGGATTACTATCTCTATCAACCGACATTCGTAGTACAACTGTCGGATTTCGAGAGACAAGTTGGAGGGATAAAAATGAAAAAGAAGCCAGAGATAACTGCACAAACAAAACAAAATTTAATAGATGCCTTCTGGGAAATTTATTGCACTAAGCGAATAGAAAAAATTACAATAAAGGAAATTACAACTAGAGCAGGGTATAATCGGTCCACATTTTATGAATACTTTTCCGATGTTTACGATGTCCTGGCACAATTGGAAGACAATTTAATTTTCAAACTACAACAGTTACCTATCCAGAAATTATCCACTTCAGATACATTTCCGTTTGAAGCAATTGTGAGCATGTATTCACATCACCGCAAATATCTCATGGTCCTGTTAGGAGATCAAGGAGACCTAGCCTTTCAAGGGAGAATTAAAGCAAGCATGAAACCCATGATGAAAGAACTCCTAATTGCACGAGGAGCGACAGACAGTTTTAAGCTGGATTATAAGTTGGAATATGCCTTATCCGCTATGATAGGCGTACTAAGCTATTGGTTTAACCAAGAAAATGCTCCATCCATTGAAAAATTGATAGAGTTGTTAGGGGAACTTTCTAGTGAAGGTGTTATGAAGAAGTTAATAGGGTGAAGTTGAGTGGTATTTTTTTGGGGATATTTATTGTTGAATGCGTAAATTAATACACAAAAACATAAATGGAGAGTGTGTGAAAAGAGCAAATACATCTGATCAACAATTTGGTGTTTTTCTAAAAAAAGAAAAGAGACTTGATGCTTTAAGGCTATTATTGTGAGGTAACTCTTATTACGCAGTACGAAACGATAGCGTAATAGACCAAATATACTATATTCTATTTTGGCTATATATCAACAAACGATAATTGTTGTGCTGCTGCAGTTATAGCGTAATTATTTGCCATTCTCCAACATGATGGAAAACCCACTAAAGTGGAGTATGTATAGGAAGAATTGAGAAGACAAAAATTGCATTTGGAGTATTAAAATATTTTATGAGTTCTTAGATTGCCATTGGTATAAAAAAGAAAGCAAAATTTTTAAAAGTATTAACAAAAACAGAACATACATTCTGGTTTTGTGTTATAGATTATGGTAAAATAAGGTAGAGTAGAATTGTAAGTTGCCTTTCTTTGTAATGTAAGTCTATGTAGATATTAAATTAGGAAAACTACATAAAGTTAAAATCAGTAGTATCAAGGCTTTTTTGAAATTATGTAGGAATACTATTTCCTGATAGAAGTAACTGCTAGTCTTTCTTCGCATAGAAGGGAGGTGAGAATGTGACTGGTTATGAGATTGCAAATTTAATTATTCAATGTGTTGGAATAACTGCAACTGTAATCTTAAGCATAATCGGTATTATCATTTCTATTAGCAAAAAAAAATAACCACCCTACCCCTCGAAATGGTTGTGGTGATTATTTCTTCACTGGATCCAAGGAAAGCAACTTTCCAATTACTACTCGGAAGGGGTGTGTTCGCAGCACATCCCTTTTTAGTATATTCTTTATGACTTCATTATAGTCCTTTTAGTATAGTTTGACAATGAAGTTAACGTTCTTTTTAACTGAATGAATCGTTAATTTGCAATTTTTTCATTTGAATTTTGCGACACTTTTTTCGGTGAATTCAGTAGCAGTATTAAAGCGATACCTAAAAATGTCATAAAAATTCCTATTATTTGGGTTGGTGTTGGTTTAAAACCTGTTATGACTGTATCTAATACAATGGCCACTGCAGGATCTAAAAATGTTAATACAGCAATCATATTAGAAGGTAAAAATCGAATATTACCAAAGAATAATGCATAAATAACGCCAGTATGAACAAAACCAATAATCAAAATAAAACTCCAGTTTTCTAAATGCAAGTTTTGAAAAGAATCAAATTTAACAAAAGGAATTAAAAGTAGAAACCCTAATGTAGTCTGAAGTAAGGTCGTAAAATATGAACTTGTTTTTGTAATCCCTTTATTCACAATCATTAATAATCCATAAAAGATTGCCGCAAGAAATGCCCAAATGACACCAGATGAAAGAAATTTATCAAGTGTAAAATCAGAATTAATACCGGATAAAAGAATTGAGCCGATAAAACTACTTAAAACACCAAGTAAAGGAATTACCGTAATTTTTTCTTTATAAATTAAACTACCTAATAAGAATAAAATAACGGGAGCTAAGTAATAAATTGAAACTGAAATTGTAACTGATAAATTTTCAAATGATTTAAATAAAAATACCCAATTCATAACTAATAGGATCCCACTAAATAATGAAAGTGTTATATCTTTTTTATTAAATATTTCTTTTTTAGCTAACCCTGAAAAATACCAAACTGAAAATAAAAAAATAGTTGCAAAAACACATCTAATAAAAACTAAATCAATGGCTTTTAGGCCTGTTTTAGGAGCGACGAAACCTACTGTGCCGAAAGTAGCCATTGCAATAATGATACTAATTGTCGCCTTTTTATTTACTGTCATATTCCCCAATATGTATCACATCCATTTCATGTGTAATTTCAATATTCTGTCAAATAAGTATATACTAAACATTAGGGTTATATCAATCGAATAAATCATGGATAAGGAAATACCCTCCTCATAGGGTATTCATGTAGAAGTAAAAAGGCAAGAAGATGAGATATACTTCCTCAAAGTTTATTCATGAGGAACTAAAATGCCAGAAAGTTGAAATTTACAAGAAATCATTAGTAAGTAATTAGCTAGAAAGCTAATAATTCCTTACTAATAAGATGTTCAAAATAAATATATTTTCCAAGCCATTTAAGATTTTTAAAATCGAAGTTTTCATTAAATTCTGTTTAAATTAATAGGCAAATAAATAGAATTCATTTATACTATTATTTGTAGTTTTAAAGAATTATTGATAAAAATTAGTCAATTAAGTTTTTAATAGTGAGGGGAATTTAAATGAATATCGTAGTAGTAAATGGTTCACCAAGAGCAAATGGTCGAACTAGATTCTTAGCAAAACAAATCGCAGATTCTAATAATTTTACAAATTTAGATTTAGCATTTGAACAAGTTCCTCTTTATAACGGGGAAGCTGAACAAAAAGAAATAGAAGCAGTTAAAGCTATTAGAGAATTACTAGTTAAAGCTGATGGAATCGTTATTTGTACGCCAGAGTACAATAATGCGATGAGTGGAGCTTTAAAAAATCTAGTTGAATTATTAGGCTCTGAGCCATTTAAGAAAAAGCCAATTTCATTATTAGCAGTAGCTGGTGGTGGAAAAGGTGGTATAAACGCTTTAAATAGTATGAGAACTGTAATTCGTGGTGTATATGGAAATGCATTACCAAAACAACTAGTTTTAGATCCAGTTGATTTTGAAAATGATACAGTTGTGAAGCCTGAAGCTTTTGCAAAAGTAGCTGAAGTAATTGATGAATTAAAAGAATATGTACAAAAAGAAATTTTGTATAAAGAATACATAGAATCAAATAGTGTTTCTAAGTAATAAAAATGGTCCTAATCAATTATGGGTTAGGACCATTAAAAATAGCTTAACATCTTTGTTAAGCTTAAAGTAAATTATCATTTACATTTCTAATAGGAAAGTTTACTTTGTATCGTACAGCGATAATTCTAATTGCAGTTGTAATTAGAAAACAAATATACAAAGATTGCAGTTTAGTAAATTCACCATGTGTAAACAAAATTGTAATAGAGCCGATAATTGCTGCTATTGCATAAATTTCTTTTCGGAATACAAATGGAATTTCTCTTGCGAATACATCTCGCATAATTCCACCGCCAATTCCAGTGATTAACCCCATCGAAATAATTAAAAAAGAACCTTTTAAACCATGATCAATTGCCGAATATGAACCAACAGCAGTAAAAACACCTAAACCAATTGCATCAGTAATGATTAAAGTTGATTGGAACTGCATTGTTCGTTGATAAAATAACCATGTTACAATTGAAACGACTGTACTTACGATAAAGTATTGAGGTTTTGCGAAAGCATTCGGTACCGTTTGACCTAAAATAATATCACGTATTAACCCTCCGCCAAGAGCAGTACAAGCTGCTAAAAAAACAACACCGAATAAGTCCAATTTCTTTTGAATACCAACCAAAGTACCAGAAATGCTAGCAGCTATAATCCCTGCATAAACAAAAACCTCGAGCAAAATCATCCATTCTATCCCCTTAATTCCATTTTCTATGATTCATTTTAGCAACAGGTAAGGACTATTACAATATTAAAATAACTTTGAAAACGCTTCATTTAAAAAAATTTTTTCATATGAAAAATTTACAGTATTTTACAAGAAATTCACTTGAAATTTATAGATAGGAGAGGTTAAAATGCAAAACAAAATTATACAACATAAAAATAAAATTTTATCAAAAGAAATTCAATTAATAATGGATAAATTTAATATTGTCGGGTTTCAAGCTGCTGCGGTTTTAAAAGATAAACTGATTTGGTCCGATGCTTATGGTTATCGTAATTTAGAAACAAAAGAATTAGTTACAGAAAATACGATGTTTCGAATTGCTTCTATTTCAAAACTTTTTACTGCTACTGCAATCATGCAATTAGTCGAAAGAAAACTAATCGATTTAAATCAAGATATTAGTCATTATTTAGGTTTTAAAGTAAGAAATCCTAAATTCCGTAATTCTTCAATTACCTTGAGACAAATATTAACTCATACATCATCACTTAACTCGGACGATGCTTCAAATAGTGTTTATGCTAAGTACATTAAAGATGGCCATTCAGATTTTTCATTACAACTTACAGAATTATTAGATGAAAATGGAAAGTATTTTACGAAAGAAATATGGGGGGATTGGAAACCAGGAGATCAATGGATGTATTCAAATATTGGTGCGATCATATGCGGTGCAATAATAGAAAAAGTCACTAAGTTACGCTTTGACCAATATATCAAACAAAATATTTTTGAACCTTTAGAAATGAAGAATGTAGCATTTTCGTATGCTAATTTTAATAAAAGCCATGAACTGGCAAACCTTTATGAAAAAAATAAAGATACAAACGAATATAAAGTATCAATTGATGATATTAGGCAGAGTGGATATTCTAAGAATCATTGGGACCAATACATCATCGGTAAACATGGAGGATTATTTGAACCTCAAGGTGGACTAAGGACATCCGCAGTTGAATTAAGTAAGTTTTTACGGGTACATATGTTAAGTGGGAGTTTAAATGGACACCAAATTCTTGAACAAAAAACGTCAAAATTAATGACATCAATTCAATGGTCTAGAGAAGAAAATAATCACTTCTTTAGTAAAATGGGGCTTGGTTTTCATATTAGCCACGACTTTTTACCGGGTTACAAAGAAATGATCGGGCATGCGGGTGAAGCATACGGATTAATCAGCAACTTATATTGGCATGAAGAAAAACAATTTGGAATGATATTTATTTTGAACGGATGTCAGTTTGAATTATCTGAAGATTCAAGATTAGAAGTAGAAAAAGAATTAGCAGAAATAATTTATAAACACATTATTGAAGAACGTTTATTAAATCAGCTGTAAGGTAAATAATAAGAAACTACAATTTTTTCTGTTCCATAGTGGAGTAAAAATTCCTCCATCAGACTTAATCTTGTTAAAAGGATCTATTTATCAATAGGTCTTTTTTTATTTGTAATAGAAAATCCCAATTAAATTTTCATCAATTTTTCATAAAACTTTTATATAATAATTTCCGATCAAAAAAATGGAGGAAATTTTAATGAACTACTCAATATTTAAATTAATAAATAGTTTTGCTGGCAAATGGCCTGCTTTAGATAGTGTAATGATATTTTTATCTAAATCTGCCATTTTAATCGTAATAGGAATTTTATGTTATTTATGGATTCAAAAAGGAACCGAACGTAAGTATACAGCCTTTTATATTGGTTTAACACTAATTTTAGCACTAGGTGGTAACTTTATTATCCACCAATTTTATTACCACGCGCGACCATTCGTTAATCACCATGTGACCAAATTGATTTCACATTCGTCCGACTCATCTTTTGTAAGTGATCACGGTACATTAGTATTTTCTACTGCGCTTATTTTATTGTTTAGAAAAGATCGATTAGGTTTGATTTCATTTGTTTGGGCGATATTAGTTGGTATTTCCAGAATCTTTGTTGGGGTACATTATCCATTTGATATAATTGGTGCATTTATTTTGGCTGGTGTAGTTGCAATTGTTGTTTTAAAAACATCATCGTTAACGGAACCAATAATGAAAATATTATTGAAGTTATATGAAAGAATAATAAAAAAGTTACCAAATAATAAGAAAAAGAATTTGAGTTCCTAATTAAGAACTAAATAGAGGAGACATCTTTTGAAAATTTTATTTGCTGAAGACGATCAAAAATTAGGGAAAATGACGACCCATTTGTTAAAAACACAAACTCCATTTCAAATCGAATGGACTACAAACGGAAAGCAAGCATTGGAATTAGCTATCCACTATGATTTTGATTTACTTATTTTGGACTGGATGTTACCTGAAATTAGTGGTTTAGAAATATGTAAAAAGCTTAGAAGAGATGGATTTAAAGGACCTATCTTAATGTTAACAGCCAGAGATAGTATTAATCACCGTGTTGAAGGATTAGAAGCTGGAGCGGATGACTATTTAATCAAACCATTTGATTTTAGTGAGCTTGCCGCAAGAATTAAAGTACTCAATCGAAGGAATTTTGCACCACTTCAAGATGAAGTCATCACGATTGAAGACTTAACTTATAATCGGACAAATTTTAGTTTAAGTAGAGGCAATGAACAAATTATTTTAACGCAAAGAGAATTACAATTATTTGATTTATTAGTAAAAAATAGAGGGATTGTGCTCACTAGAGAAGTTATTTTTGAAAGAGTTTGGGGAATTGAATCAGAAGTAACAAGTAATGCTGTTGAAGCGTATGTAAAAAATCTAAGAAAAAAAATTGATCTACCAAATGACAGAACTTATATAAAGAGTGTTAGAGGTGTTGGATATACAATCGAAAAATGAGATTTCACTATTTCATCAAATTAGCAAGCGATTAACATTTTTCAATCTTAGAATTTTAATGATTTTCATTATTTTATTTAATATTTCAGTGGGAATTGTAATGTCGTTTTACATTTACTTAGACCAAAAGAGTGATCTAATCACAGTGTTAAAGCAAGAAATAAAAGAAGTAAAAATGAATGCTACTTCTCTAGGTCCAAATGATGACATTACTCAAAGAAAACATAAACGTAAAAATGTTTATTTTAATTATTTTTTAAATAAAAAAAACGGATTTGAAATCTATGATGAAACAGCACCCGGGTATACAAGGGATATAGAAAAAGTTTTAAAACAGATTAATCCTATTCATAATAAAGTCGTTATTAAACGAATTGATCCTCATGATAAAGAAGAACTAAATTTAATGATTGCTGCAGAAAATGTGTATGATTCATCAAACCATTACCTTGGGACAATTTATAGTGGTAAAGATTTATCGTCGGTTATTTATTTAATAAAGCAGTTTATCAGTATCTCATTTTTGCTCTCAATCATCTTTTGTTTTATGGCATACTACTTCGGAAAGAAAATTACAAATCAGGCAATGGAACCAATTATTGCATCTTATAAAGAACAACAAGAATTCGTGGAAAATGCTTCACATGAACTAAGAACACCGTTATCAGTATTACAAGCCGGTATTGATGTATTAAGCGTTGAACAAGATCGCCTATCTGATTTCGGAAAAGAAACCTTAACAGATTTAAAAAAGGAATTAAGTGATACACGTAATCTAGTCCATCAATTACTTTTTCTAGCAAGACTTGATCATAAACAAATCGCCAAAGTGAATAGAGAAGAATTTAGAATCGATGTCTTTTCGGAACAAATTCAAAAAGCATGGCAATATAAGGCATCAGAAAAAAAACAAATAATCAAGCTATTAAATGAAGAAAAATTTATTGTTAAAACAAATCAAGAAAGTTTAAAACAATTGATTAATATCTTTGTTGATAATGCAATTAAATATTCAAATGAGGACCATACCATCTCCTTAAATTACTATGTAAAATCAGAAAAAAAAGCAACCTATTTCTATTATGAAATAAATGATAATGGTATTGGAATTCCAAAAGAGCAACAAGACAAAATATTTAATCGGTTTTATCGAATAGAAGAGCATAGGTCGAGAGATGAAGGAAATACTGGACTCGGTTTATCGATCGCAAAATCGATTATAGAGTCTTTAAATGGAGAAATTATAGTAAATAGTGAATTCGGTAAGGGAAGCAGTTTTAAAATTAAAATTCCGATTTCAAATTTATTTCAAATTAAGACAAACATATAGAGAATGATTTTTAAGGGAGTTAAAGTTATATGGAGATTATTAAAAATATTATTGATCTCATATTGCATTTAGATCAACATTTATTAACCTTTGTGCACAATTATGGGGCAATAACTTATTTCATCTTATTTTTGATTATTTTATTGGAAACCGGACTTGTTGTGACACCATTTTTACCAGGAGATTCATTAATTTTTACAGCAGGTGCACTTGCTTCCTTACATTTATTAAACTTTTTTGGATTATTAGTCCTTTTCATAGTAGCAGCAAGTTTAGGCGATTCTTTAAATTATTTTATAGGTAAGAAATTCGGTAGTAAATTAAGTAAGAGCAAAAAAATAAATTCGAAATACATTCATGAAACTGAAAACTTTTACAAACAAAAAGGTCCTAAATTTATTGTATTAGCAAGGTTTATTCCGATTGTTAGAACTTTTGCTCCGTTTGTTGCAGGGATCGGTGAAATGAACTATTCAAAATTTATTTCATATAACATTTTCGGAGCGACGCTTTGGGTTGGACTAATGGTATCGATTGGTTACTTTTTTGGTAATATTCCTTTTGTTAAAAATCATTTTGGGCTATTAACGATTGGAATCATTTTCGTATCAATCATTCCAATATTAATCGATGTAATTAGAAAATTTATTAAGAAAAAATAAATTGAATCTAAACAAATGAATCAATTTTAGGAAAACATAATACTATTTTCATTAATTTTTCACTTTTATTTTGTACATTAGTTTGTATATAAAAGGAGGAGAATATGGATTATGTGTTTGCTAATATTTTTTCAAAACTTGAAAGGAACAAATCAATATGATTAGTAATTGGATAAAAAATAAATCTGAGAGAAAATTAATTTATATAGCATTAGCAATTTCGATCATAATTTTCGTCATTGCTGGGTGGAAAGTCTCGCATCGTACTGAATTATTAACGAATATGGGACCTCATATACAAAATGGAATCCAACATGGTTTTCATAAAATAAATCCTTTAAAAATGTATGCGAAAGATAAAGGTTCCCTTGGAAGAATAGGTGTATTTGCGGCATTTGTTCTCTTTCCGCTTTATTTTTTAATTAGATTTAAAAAATTAAATGATAAAAAACAATTTAAGAAATTCTTAGGTAAATTATTGAAATGGTGCAAGTTAATACATGTCCCAATCTCGTTAATTACTTTTGCTTTAATTACAGTACACTCTGTGATTATGACTTTTTTTGAATGGAAAACAGATGCTGTTTATATTTCAGGTGTTATAACTTATTTGCTACTACTTCCATTAGGAATATTCGGTTTTTTAAGATATAAACGAAAAGATAAAAACTGGCATTACTATCTTTCATTTGCAGTTGTAATCTCAATGTTAATTCATACATTCGTTTAATTAATTTGTCTATTCAAAAGAGGTTGATTAGTATGGTATTGCAACCAAAAATACTTGTCGTTACATCGAGTTTTGGAAATGGGCATAAAGAAGTATCAAAAGCGTTAAAAAGTGAGTTTGAACATATTAACTTTAACGATGTAACAATAATTGATATATATGAAGAAGCATATCCAACAATAAATGTATTTGCAAAAAATATTCATTTGCAATTATTCCAGCATGCCCAAACAATTTATAAATGGTTCTTTTATGGGACTGAGAAATTATTCAGCACAGTCATTTTTGACAGGCTTTTAGAATTATGCGGAAAGAATATAAAAAGTATTCTTCAAAAAGAGAAGCCTGATATTATCATTACTACCTTTCCAGTTGGATCTGTAGCAAAATGGAAAAAATATTCTTCACATCCTTGTAAATTATATACAGTAGTTACAGACTATTATATTCACCGTTCATGGATTCATAATGAAATCGATCGATACTATATAGCGACGGAAGGATTAATACATCAAATGGTGAATTTAGGTGTTTCTCTATCGAAAATATTTGTATCTGGGATACCTCTTCGCCAAGAATTTAAAGAAATAGATTTTTTAAATGAAGGTACAAGTAATTCGAAATCTAACGATCAAATATTAATAGTTGCTGGGGCAGTTGGATTATTAAAGGATGTAGAAAAAATGGCCAAGCAGTTACTTGTTGAAACAAAACTTAAAGTAGCAGTTGTTTGTGGCTATAATCACATCCTTTATAATAAATTAAGTAAGTTAAATGAAGAATACAAAGATCGACTACAAGTATTTGGCTACGTAAATAATATTCGTAATTTGTATAAAAAATCTGATCTCTTAATTACCAAGCCTGGTGGTATTACATTATCAGAATGTATTGCATGTAATTTACCGACAATCCTATATAAACCAACACCAGGTCAAGAAAAAGAGAATTCCCGAATATTTGAAAATGCGGGTGCTTCAGTAACAGTAAAGTCGTTAAATGAATTAACTTTTTATATTAATCGAATTCTTTTCAAATCAAATCATTTAGAACAAATGAAATCATCATTAACTGCATTAAATAAAGGATTTAGTTCTCAATTAATTGTTAATGATATTTTTAGTTCAATTTCTTAAAATTTTATGACTAATAACTTTATAAATATGTAAAAACACCACAAGGTATAGAGTTTCCTTGTGGTGTTTGGGTTTAATTAGCTAATGATCAATCCTAACAAATTGATATTGGTTTTGTAAACAATATCCAATAAATCTCTCTAATGCTTTTATTGTATGAATAGGAGCATCCTCATCTGCACCAAATGTATCTCCATTATCATGTAATAAAATAATTGCTCCTGGTTTCGTTTGATTTAACAAAAGAGAATAAATGCCTTCACTTCCTTTTTTACTACTCCAATCATTTGCCATGACAGACCATAAAATAATTTTAAGCTTTTTCTGAAATAGAAGTGGCAGTGAAACTAACCCCCAAGGTGGTCGATAGTAAATTGCATCACTGTTCGTTATTTTCTTAATAATACTTGCAGTCTTTTCGATTTGATTATTTAAATGTTTTGGACTGAGAAACCAATTACATTTATGTTTATAATTGTGTATTCCGATTAAGTGACCATCTTCATGTATCCTTTTAATGATCGCAGGATACTTTTCTGCCTCTGATCCTAATACAAAAAAAGTTGCTTTAATTGAATGACTTTGGAGTAAATCTAAAAGTAAAGTCGTATAAACTGGATGGGGACCATCATCAAAAGTTAAAGCAATGCGTTTTTGATTATTAATTGAAACTGTATGTATTGAAAAAAATTTAAATAAACGTGTTAGTAAACTCGGGATTGGACCATAAAGGATAAATAATATTACAAGTAAACCACCGATTATGACGAAAATTCTTAGCATAAATTCTCCTTAAACTACCTTTAAATAAAAATGATAATATAACATTATTATAGTCCAATTTACATTTTGTTGGTAATTAAATGTAGAAAATATTATGATGAAATAAGATTGCGCTATGGTTTAAAAGATGAATTAAATCAACTTCGAAAATGCAGATCTGATTTAATTATTTATTTAGATGCTGAATTTGAAACTCTTGAATGAAGAAAACAAAATGATTTGTCAAAAAGAAGAGGTTCATTTGACCAAAATATGAAATTATATCAATATGAAAAAGAGTGGTATAAGCAGTTTAACACTAAATTTATTGATGTAAATGACAAGGCATCAATTGAAGTAGAAAATCACTGTTGGAAATGTTAACGAATAATAATTTTCTAAGATATGAATTTATCTCTAGTATAAAGGGATTAAAACTATTACATAGAATTAATACATTATACGTTTCAAATTTTCCATTTTTAACTAATGAAATTTAAAAATGGGATTGAAATACATTCACAAAATTGAATAAATATATTTGTGTGAAGAATAAAAATTTTGAGGTGAACAATATGATCGTAGTTACAACTGAAAATATTGAAGGGTATAAACTAGTTGAAGTTAAAGGTCCTGTATTTGGAGTAATTGTACGTAGTAGAGGACTGGGTGGCGATATTTTAGCTGGTCTAAAAAGTCTTGTTGGTGGAGAAATCAAACAATACACTGCAATGCTTGAGGATGCAAGAAAAGAAGCGATGAATCGAATGACTAAAAATGCTAGTGAAATGGATGCAAATGCAATTATTATGATGCGCTTTGATTCAGGTGAAATAGGGCAAAACATGAGTGAAATTGTAGCATATGGAACCGCTGTAGTAGTCGAGAAAATATAGTGGAAACATTTATTTTCGGTTTTTATGGTATCCAAATCTTATTTCTCATTATTTGTTTATTGCTAGGTTATTTTATTTACGATAAACGATTTAATCGAAATCATGGAAACCAAATACCAGAAGGATTTCAACGAACTAGCGAAGTTAATATCGATCCTGTAACAGGGGAGAAAACAAGAGTTTACTATAATCCGGATACAGGTGAACGATTTTATAAAAAAGAAAAGTAATAAATTAAAAACGCCCCTAAAGGGCGTTTTTGTCTTGAAAATCAATTTTATTTAATTGTTGAGTTAATTAATTCAAGCATATCATTAAAATCAAACGGAGATTTTGTTTTTACGGTCTCAGCAAATTGAGATATAATTTTTAATGTTTCAATGCTTTCGATTGGATGATGGCCAGCAGCACTTTCAGCGGATAACATGACGGCATTTGTACCATCCATCACTGCTTGAAATACATCTGTTACTTCAGCTCTTGTTGGAAGTGAGTTATCTATCATTGATTGTAGCATTTGAGTTGCTGTGATCACATATGTCCCATTTGAATTACACTCATGAATCATGGCTCTTTGTAAGAGAGGAATCCATTGATAGGGTAGTTCAACACCTAAATCACCACGAGCAATCATAATTGCATCTGTTTCTTTATTAATTTCTTGGAAATTTTTTATTGCTTCAATCGTTTCAATTTTTGCGATTAATTGAGGTGTTTTATCACTTTTTGAATTCATAAAACTTCTGATTTCTTGTAAATGCGATGACCGCCGAATAAATGAGCATGCAATATAATCTAAACCTTCTTGCAAAATGAATTCGATGTCTTTTCGGTCTTTTTCAGTTATAGCAGGTAAACTTGTAACGACTCCGGGTAAATTTACCCCTTTATGTGAAGATATTTCGCCACCTGTTTTTACTGAAGTGACAATCTTATTTTGTTCTATTTTTTCAACAATTAACTCCACAGCACCATCATTAATTAATATACGATCTCCTTGTTTCACATCATTTATTAACCCTTTATAATCTACACTTGCTTGATTACGATCACCTGTAATTTCATCAATTACGAGTGTAAAAGTTTGATTAGGTTCAAGATTTATTTTTTCGCCTTCAATTTTACCTAATCGTATTTTTGGACCTTGGAGGTCTCCTAAAATCTTGATTTCTTTTCCTGTCTCTTTCCTGATAGCTTTTATTAGTTCAATCACATTGTGATGACTCTCATGTGTACCGTGTGAAAAATTTAGTCTTGCGATCGTCATGCCGTGTTGAATCAATTCAGACAGTATTTTTTTATCAAAACTAGCTGGTCCAATCGTACAAATTCGATCAATTGTCATTCGATATCGCCTCCATTTACTGGAATTATTATACCCAAGATAAAGTAGAAGAATCTAAATTATTTATGAAGTGTTAATTAAAAAAGAATATCTCAAATAATCTTGATTTCTAAAATTTGACATTTTTCTACGTTTTAAAGAAGGAATTCATGTAACTTTTGTAGAACACTACTAATCGATCAAAGTTTAGTGTGAGGTGAATCTACTAGTGATTAAACAAGATGAATTAAAAGTTGTAATTGGAGCAGGTGAATATAACAATAATCCAACATGGATTCAAACTCAGGAAGAAGAACTTAATCTATTAGTTAAGTCCACGTGGGAAAATAAATTTGAGAAAAATTCAATTACAGCTATTTTAGCTGAACATGTTTGGGAACACCTTACATATGATGAAGGTTTAGCAGCTGCTAAAATTTGTTATGATTATTTAAAACCAACGGGTTATATTCGTTGTGCAGTACCAGATGGATTTTTTCAAGACGAAACTTATCAAAGTATTGTTAAAGTTGGCGGACCAGGACCAATAGATCATCCTGCTGCAAGCCATAAAATTGTCTATAACTATAAAACACTAGTTACTATGTTTGAAACAGCGGGTTTTGAAGTTAAACTGCTAGAATATTGTGATGAAGAAGGAAATTTTCATTTTAAAGAGTGGGATGGCAAGGACGGGGTTATTTTCCGTTCAAAAAAATATGATCCTAGAAATCACGGGGAAAAAGTGCTGTTTCCATCAATCATTGTAGATGCAATAAAGCGATAAAATACCAAAAACATCATTTTCTTAACAAAGAACTGAAGCTTTACTTCAGTTCTTTAAAATAGATTTAATTAGTAGATCATTATATCTCTGATTTCTTTCGTTATTCGTTCGATTTGACCTTGAAACATCATAGAAGGTATGAAAATAGATTCTTCGGGATGATTAATTACTAAATAAGCACTATGTGAGGGTGTTTCTTTATAGCGATATTGTAAATTAACACGTGTAATATGATGAGCGGGTATCGTTCGCTTAAAACCCCAATGTTCGTATGTAACACCGTAATCGTTTATTCTAATAATCATACTACGAGTATAGCCAATATAAGCTAGAAAGATTAAGAATACCATAGTCATGATCATATATGACTTAATCGTAATAGGAAATCCATGCCTTTGTACATAAAATATAAAAGTGATTAAACAAATCGTAAACAATATTGCAACTAAAAAATTGGAAAGCCTTCCACTACTTCTAAATTCCACTATTGATACACCTCTTTCATATTAATATAGTTTCGACTAAAAACTTTAACTATTAACATTTGGATGATCTCTTTTAGTATGAATCAATCTATTTTCAATAATCAGGCTTATCCAATCTAATAACACAAATAATCTATCTTCCTATAAAAAAGAATACAAGTGTAAGGAGTTTATGATGAAAATCCAACCTCAGAAATTTACGATAAATGGACTACAATTTATTATTAGACATGCAGTACTTACTGACGCTAAACAATTATCTAGTTTGAGAGTACAAATTGACGGGGAAACAGAAAATTTAGACAGAGAAGCCGGGGAAGCATTTATTGATCCAAAAGGCTTTGAACAATTAATTATCTCAGATACAGAAACGATTAATAATTTATTTTTAGTAGCAGAAGTTGAAGATAAAATAATAGGTTTTTCTAGATGTGAAGGTAATGAATTAAAAAGACTTTCTCATAAAGTAGAGTTTGGAGTTTGCGTCTTAAAAGAATTTTGGGGATACGGAATCGGTAAAAATCTTTTAAAACGATCAATTTCTTGGGCGGATGCAAATGATCTCCATAAAATGAATTTGAGTGTTTTAGAAACGAATGAAAATGCAATTAAACTTTATAAAAAGTTAGGCTTTGAAGTTGAAGGTGTTTTAAAAAACGATAAGGTACTTTCTGATGGGAAATATTATAATTCGATTTTAATGGGTAGATTTAATAAATGAATGTTCATTAAAAAGAGTCAGTTAATGCGTCTCCTTTTACAACCATTTGATAAATTAAATTAATAGCTAAGTATTATAAGAGAGGCTAAAATAAAGACATTTTCAATATTATAAAATGAATTTTCTGAAAAATCTAGTGTTTTATGCGTTTACTTGGATTAGAGAAATTAGATAACCCTCTTTTAAATATAAAAACTTTTTGGAGTCCTTTATACGGACAAGTAACCGATAAATTTGGAGTTACATGGTAGGTTTCAACACAGTCAGTTCAATAGATGAAAGATGCTTTCTGGATAACGAATAAATCCGGTAGAATGTGGGGTAACCCTTAAGACTGACACAAATTAGTTTAACGAAAAGAGTTACTTTTGTGACTCTTTTTTTATTTTTGTATCTTTAATCATTAAATTTCCTGCCTATAAAATCAATTACTTTTAAAAATGAAAATAAAAACCTTTTTATCTTCCATTTTTCAAGTATAATGAATCATACTCAATAAATGAATATGATTTTTCTTAGAGAGAATTCTATACATATATCGAAAAAAACATAAAACGAGGTTAAGAAATGACTAAAAGAAGTTATGCGGACTATCATCTAAGTGATGAAATTAAAAGAGCACTTGCTGTATTAAAATACGAAACTCCAACTGAAGTTCAAAGAGAAGTTATACCATTGGCAATGGAAAATCAAGATTTAGTCGTAAAATCTCAAACAGGAAGTGGCAAAACGGCTTCTTATAGTATTCCTGTTTGCGAAATGATCGAATGGGAGGAAAAAAAACCACAGGTTTTAATTTTAACTCCAACTAGAGAGCTTGCGGCTCAAGTCCGTGAAGATATTACGAATATTGGAAGATTTAAACGCATAAAAGCGGTGGCCGTATATGGAAAAGAACCGTTTACGAAACAAAAGGTAGAATTGGAACAAAAAACACATGTTGTAGTTGGTACACCTGGAAGGGTTATGGACCATATTCAACGAGAGACACTCGATCTAGATCAAATAAAATATCTTATCATCGATGAAGCTGATGAGATGCTTAATAGAGGTTTTATCGATGAGGTAGAAGCGATCATTAATCAGCTTCCTTTAAATCGGGTAACGATGGTTTTTTCTGCAACCTTACCTAAAGATGTTGAAAATCTCTGTCATGAATATATGAAAGATCCGATTCATATTGAGATTGAATCAACGGGTGTAACAGCCGATACAATTGAACACTTTTTAATAGAAGTGAAAGAGGAAGAAAAGATTCAACTCCTTAAAGACATTACTGTTGTAGAAAACCCAGATAGCTGCCTAATTTTTTGCCGAACGAAAGAAAATGTAGATACTGTGTATAGTGAACTGGAAAAAGCTAATTATTCATGTGAAAGACTCCATGGGGGACTGGAACAAGAAGACCGTTTTGCTGTAATGGAAGGATTTAAAATAGGGAACTTCCGCTATCTAGTAGCAACCGATGTAGCTGCAAGAGGTATTGATATTGATAATGTAACGTTAGTCATTAACTATGACGTTCCTATGGAAAAAGAGAGCTATGTGCATCGTACTGGAAGAACCGGCCGTGCCGGAAATAAGGGTAAAGCAATTACGTTTTCAACACGTTTTGAAGGAAAGTTTGTTAAAGCAATTGAGAATTATATCGGCTTTGAAATACCTAAAATAGAAGCACCTAGTCAACAAGAGGTGGTTGGTGGAAAAGCTATATTTGAAGAAAAACTTAACAGCAGGCGAATTGTAAGAAATAATAAAACAGCCCGAATTAACCAAGATATTATGAAACTTCATTTCAGTGGCGGAAAAAAGAAAAAAATTCGTGCAGTTGATTTTGTTGGAACAATCGCAAAAATCCCTGGAGTGTCAGTAGATGATATTGGTATAATAACTATTCATGATCAGATGTCCTATGTTGATATTCTGAATGGAAAAGGGTCACTAGTTTTACAAGCCATGGAGAACGCGACGGTCAAAGGAAAAAAATTAAAAGTGAGTAAAGCAATTAAATAATGAAGGATTAGTACTTACTTATAGTGAAATAGGGTACAGATTTAATCTAAGTATTATTCAATACTTACATGCTTAAGTTACTGTAGAACCAAAAAAAGTCGATTTTCCCACCAACGGAAATCGACTTTTTTGGTTCTACATTTATATTCAATAATTTGTGAAAAGGCAGGCGCTATTTTAAAATCCATTTAATTTTATAAACAAGCTTCTAATGCAAGTTTCATCATTTTATCGAATGAAGTTTGTCTAGCTTCAGCGCTTATCTCTTCATGTGTAACTAAAGAATCTGAAATAGTAAGTAAACAAGCTGCATTCTTTCCTAATACTTTCGCATTATGGAATAGTGCATAGCTTTCCATTTCTGTACAAATACAATTATGTTCTTTATAAAAATCAACAAAATTTGGAACTGAACTTTCATAATAAAATACATCACTAGAATGTATTCTTCCTTTAACAATCGGAGTATTAATCTGTTTTGCAGTTTCTTCAATATTGCTTGTTAATGATTCGCAAGGATACTGAATGTCACTTTCTACGCCTGCTTGAGTCTTTGCAAATGTAGATTGACTCCAAGCACTATCTACAAGCACAATATCGTGAATATTAAGTTCATCTGTATAAGCTCCTGCACTACCAACTCGGATAATATTTTCAACATCATAAAATTTATATAATTCGTATGAATAAATTCCAATACTTGGCATCCCCATACCAGATCCCATTACTGATATTTGTTTTCCTTTATAAGTTCCTGTATAGCCAAACATATTACGTACTGTATTAAATTGCACTGGGTTTTCTAGATAATTTTCTGCAATATATTTTGCACGTAATGGATCCCCTGGCATTAAAACTGTTTTTGCAATTTCTCCTGATTTGGCTGTATTATGTGGCGTTGTCATAGTTTTTTCTCTCCATTTCTTTTCTAATAATTTATTTAACTAATCTATACAACTTATATTCTTACTCATTTCACATGTTCATACTTCTTAACATTATCATTCTTTCCTAATATGTTTCCGTTTACAAAATAAAACAAAACAACATAATCAAAATAATGTTAAATTAATACTACGAAGTATAGTTGTATAAGTAGTTGTCTATTTTACTTCAACTAAATTATATTTCAACAAAATAGATAAATCAATAGCAACTTAAACAGACCCAAAATTTATATTAAAAAAATTCTAGGAAGTTTATTTAAAAGAAAAAATGATCAGGTTTGCCGTTCGCACTTTTAACAGACAAGTTTGCGAATAATCCATAACCCGATATAATAATGATAAGGAGTGTTGTTATGTCCGTTGAAAATAAAAAAAAATTGCCACTATACGTAGGGGTTTATGAAAAATTATTTAAATTAATTAATGAGGGAGTCTATCCGATTGGAAGTAAGCTTCCTTCTGAACCAGAACTTTCTAAGATGATGAATGTAAGCAGAATGACGCTAAGACAAGGATTGGGTTTACTAAAAGAGGACGGTTATATTGAAACAATCCATGGACAAGGTAACTTTATAAAACAAAATGTGAATTTAAGAAGTGCCGGATTAGAAAAAATAGATAATACAGTTTATCAATGCTGCACAGAAACAATTGATGATGTAGATGCTTATTTAGAAGTTAGTTTTTCGGATGATTATGAATATGTTAAAAAAATTTTTAATCAAGATTCTGCAGTGTTAATCAGGTTTAATAGATGGTACAAAGCTAAAAGTAAAATTGTCGCACATGCTTATACTATGTTCCCAAGTGAGACTGCTTCCTTATATCAAATGAATCTAGGCGACCATCTGGGTGTACTAAAAATACTTGAAGAAGATATTTATAAGTTAATACACTCATCAACAATCGAAATAAAATTTACAGAATCAGTCCTTCCTTCTTCAAACCATGAATTACGTTCAACGAATAATTTATTCGTTTTACTAATTGAAAATCTATATGACTCAATGGGGAATATTGTGCTTAAAAATAAGATCTATATCCCAATCGAACTTAGCTCAATAAAAATAAATCGTATAAACAAATAGTGGAAAGTGCATTGAATTTTTATAGAAAGAAATGTTAACTAGACGAGTATGTCAGTTTTTAGTTGAGAATTTTAATTACATAAGATTTTGCTCATCCAATCAATTTTGAATCAAATTATGAACATTTCAGCAAACTATATCATATTTAATTGATTTTAAAGGAGAGCAATATGATTAAACTTGTATTAATCAGACACGGGCAAAGTTTATGGAATGTTGAAAATCGGTTCACAGGTTGGACAGATGTTGATTTAACGAAGAGCGGACTTTCTGAGGCAAGAGAAGCAGGTATTATTTTAAGAAAAAACGGATTTACATTTGATGTTGCCTATACATCGGTACTAAAAAGAGCAATTCGTACGTTATGGATTATATTAAATGAGATTGATATGATGTGGATTCCAGTACATAAAACTTGGAGATTAAATGAACGACATTACGGTTCACTTCAAGGACTGAATAAATCCGAAACAGCTAAAAAATATGGTGAAGAACAGGTTAATATTTGGCGAAGATCTATGAATGTTAGACCACCTGCTCTAGAACCAGATGATCCAAGATATGAAATAAATGAATCTCGTTATAAAAACTTGTTAAAAGATGAATTCCCGCTTACCGAAAATCTGGAAGATACAGAAAAAAGAGTTTTAAAATATTGGGACGAAGAAATTGCACCAGCTTTGAAAACTGGCAAAAAGGTTATTATTTCTGCACATGGTAATACGTTGAGGGGGATCGTACAATATTTAGATCAAGTCTCAGCTGACGGAATTGCTTCGCTAAATATTCCAACAAGTATTCCTTTAGTTTATGAATTAAATGACGAACTGAAGCCAATTCGACATTACTATTTAGGTATGGATGGAGAACTTCCACCCGATGTAATCCCAAAACATATCCCTAGCGAATTACTAGACAAATTTGATGATGAACATCCAAATATAACAATACAAGATGATTAAAATAGAAAAAGGATGGGTTTAGCAATCGTGCTTCCCATCCTTATCATTATGCTTCAGATAACTTTATTTTTTTTATTTGTAATTGTACTAATCGGAAAGATAATGTTAGTGCAGACACTCCTAAACCGACGATTAAACCAACCCAATATCCTTTTGCACCAAGATGAGTATTAGAAAGTGCATACCCAACTGGTAATGCGATTACCCAATAAGCTAAAATCATCATAATTAACGTGGCATTCACATCTTTATAACCTCTTAATGCACCTTGGATTGGTGCTGCAATTGCATCAAATAGTTGGAACATGACTGCAAAGATTAAGAATCCGCCAGCCAAAATTTGGACAGATGGGTCATTTGTATACCATCCAGCTACATCATATCGGAATAAATAGATGATGATCCCAAAAAATGAAGCAATTGAAACTGCCATTACTAAACCAATTTTGCTATATTCTTTTGCATTTTGAAACTCTTTCGCACCAACTTCATAGCCAACAGCAATTGTTAAAGCCATCGAAATACTTAATGGAACCATATAGAGTAGACTTGCAAAATTCATTGCCACTGTATGTGCAGCAATCGTTTCAGTATCAAATTCACTTAATAATAATGTTACGACCGAGAACACACTTACTTCAAAAAAGATACTAAGTCCAATTGGAACTCCTAATTTTAAAATACTTTTCCAAGTTGTAAATGAAATTGGAGGAAGTTTTTTAAAAAGATTAAAGCCGCTAAATGGCTTTTTAGTTTTAATAATATAGAAAGCAATTCCAAAAATAATCCAATACGTTATTGCAGATGCTACACCAGAACCTACTCCACCTAAACGTGGAAGACCAGCTTTACCAAAGATAAGGAAATAGTTCAAAATTACGTTAACTGGTACTGAAATAACCGTAATGATCATAGTAGTTCTTGTTTTACCTAAACCATCAATAAACTGACGAATGACTGTATATAGGAATAAAGGTAAAATTCCAAATGATAATGCGAATAAGAAATGAAGAGCAACACGATGAACTTTCGGATCAAGATTCATATGATTTAAGATTGGATGAATTGAAAATATACCAATAATAATAATGACAACTGCAATAATCCCAGCCAAATAAAGTGCCTGCGTAACAAGAGGCGTTATTTTTCCATCCTGTTTTGCACCATTTAAATTGGCAACCATTGTTGTAATTGCGACTAAAATGCCAGTTAACCCTGTACTAATTGGAGTCCAAATACTAACACCAATCGCAACCCCTGCTAAATCCCCTGGACTACTATTTCCAGACATGATTGTATCAAAAAATGACATCGAAAATAATGTCACTTGAGTGATTAAAATCGGAAGTAGCAGTTTAAAAAAGCGTGATATTTTATCCGTTTTAGTAGTATTCAATTTATCGACCTCCTAAACAAACACTTTTACAATTGTATCATGTTTTGGTTTAATAGCTATAATGAAATTATTCGGATAAATATTTTATAAAGAAAGTTGGTCTTAGATTGGGAAATCAAGTTGTTATCATAACAGGCGCAGGAAGTGGATTAGGCGCGTCATTAGCTAAAAAGTATTCTGAAAATGGAGCTCACATTTGTTTGTTAGGAAGAACTGAAAATAAACTTAGAGAAATTGGTAAACAATTACCTAACAATTATTCAATACATACTGTAGATGTTTCAGAACATGAAGATGTAAAAAGAGTTTTCGATACAATCATTCAAACATATGGAAAAGTTGATTTATTATTTAATAATGCAGGTGTTGGAATTTTTGATCTTGCAGAAGAATTAACTGAGGAAGCAGTACATAAGATGATTGACATTAACTTAAAGGGAACTATTTTCTGTTCACAAGAAGTTTTAAAACAAATGAAAAAACAAGATAATGGAACAATCGTCAATATTGTTTCTACTGCAGGTCTAATTGGAAAAGCAACCGAATCAGTTTATTGTGCAAGTAAGTTCGGAGTTAAAGGCTTTACCGAAAGTTTGGTGGTCGAATTAACCGGAACACCAATTTCAGTATTTGCAGCATATATGGGTGGAATGAATACAGACTTTTGGGCCGGTATTTTTGATGAAGATAAAACTTCAAAAATGATGAATCCTGACGATATAGCTGAAATTATTATTGAAAATATAAAACCGCGTAAAAATATAGCCATACCTGAAATTATTATAAAAAACATAAAATAAGTATTAACTAAGCCGTCTTTTACACAAACTAAATCCAAATCATTAAGGACTAAGTGAGGTATAAGAGATGAGCAAATCAAAAAAGAACAAATCAATCGATTCGAATCAAAATAATTTTGATGAATTATTACTTGAAGATCTTAATACTGCAGATGATATTCCAATTGATTGGTTACCAAAAACTGAACCGATTACGGAATCAATGTCATATAAAAATGATGAAGATTAATTAGATTGTTGTTTATAAAGACTTGCTGCTTGTTAGCAAAAGGATGAATAGGCTTAGCGATATGGAAATTAAGCGCTTTCAATTAGTCTCATTGGCATGTTTTTTTGACTTTGTCAGCAAACTGTAAAGAATAGCCATTTTGGCTATTTTTTTTTATTTTGATATGGTATTATTATTGAAGCGTTTTATATTAAAGCCAATTCCTGGCATTAAAATACATAAAAAAATGAAAAACAAGATATAGTTAGGAGAATTTTTGATGGAAAAAGTACTAGTTTTTGGTCACAAGAACCCAGACACAGATACAATTTGCTCTGCAATTGCATATGCAGAATTAAAAAAGGCTTTAGGTGAAAATGCTGAAGCAATTCGTTTAGGTGAAGTAAGTGCAGAAACACAATTTGCACTTGATACATTTAAATCTGAAGCACCACGCTTAGTAGTAAAAGTTGCAGCTGAAACAAATAATGTTATTTTAGTTGATCATAATGAACGTCAACAAAGTGCTGATGATATCGAACAAGTTCGTGTACTTGAAGTTATTGATCATCACCGTATTGCTAATTTTGAAACTAGCGATCCATTATACTACCGTTGTGAGCCAGTTGGATGTACTGCTACAATTTTAAACAAATTGTATAAAGAAAATAATATCGAAATTAAGAAAGAAGTTGCTGGTTTAATGCTTTCAGCAATTATTTCTGATACTTTATTATTCAAATCTCCAACTTGTACTGATCAAGATGTTGCTGCTGCAAAAGAACTTGCAGAAATCGCAGGAGTAAATGCAGAAGAATATGGTCTAGAAATGTTAAAAGCAGGTGCAAACTTAGCTGATAAATCTATTGAGTCTTTAGTTTCACTTGATGCTAAAGAATTCCAAATGGGTAACTATAAAGTAGAAATTGCACAAGTAAACGCAGTTGATACTAATGACGTACTTTCTCGTCAAACTGAATTAGAAAATGTACTTGAAGGCATCGTAGCTAATAAAGGATTAGACTTATTCTTATTTGTTGTAACAGA
Organism: Bacillus sp. AFS029533; assembly: GCF_002585125.1. Classification (NCBI taxonomy): domain Bacteria; kingdom Bacillati; phylum Bacillota; class Bacilli; order Caryophanales; family Bacillaceae; genus Bacillus; species Bacillus sp. AFS029533. The sequence continues at coordinate 168,008 of NZ_NUQC01000013.1, forward strand.
TATTTTAACAAACGACTCGATCGCAGTTGCAAAAGGAACTGCTACTAATGCGGTAGAAAAAGCATACAATGTAACGTTAGAAAACAACACTGCTTTATTAAAAGGTGTTGTATCTCGTAAAAAACAAATCGTTCCAGTATTAACTGAAACATTTAATACACTTTAATTCGTAATTTAACAACAAAGTCTTTGAAAGGCTTTGTTGTTTTTTTATAAAAAGTTAAAAAAATGGGGGATTTGAAATGGAAAATTTAAAATATCCGATTGGCAGATTTACTTTACCATCAAGCTACACTCATCAACAACGTAAAGAATTTATTAAAGTACTAAAAGATGCACCGATTAAATATAAAGAGGCAATCACATCCCTTACTGAAGAACAATTAAACACACCTTATCGTGAAGGTGGTTGGACACCAAAACAAGTTATTCATCATGTTGCTGATAGCCATATGAATAGCTTTATGAGAGTTAAACTAGCTTTAACTGAAGAAAATCCTACAATCAAAGCCTATGATGAAAATGCATGGATTTCATTAAGTGATTCGAATTTTGATTTTCATAGTTCTTTAAAAATAATCGAAGGTATTCACGAACGTTACGTAGTTTTACTTGAATCACTAACAGAGGAAGAGTTTAATCGCACTTGTTATCACCCTGAACTTAAAATTAATATTAGTATAGATTTCATCTTAGCTTTATACGCTTGGCATAGCGAACATCATTTGGCTCATATTTATTTAGTAATAAACAATTAATAGTAAGGTGTGAAGAACAATTAAATTATTATTTATTTGTAGCAAAAATCAATGGAGAAGTCCTACAGCAGAAAAGATTTTTCACTTAAATAATGGCAACAAAGCAAGATCCGCGGGTACTGAAACTGGTGCTAGAATTAAAGTGACCGAGGGACATATTGGTTGGGCTGATATTATTTTTGTAATGGAGAAAAAACATTTAAGAAGAATACGCGATAAATTCGGTGATTTACTCAATGATAAAAAGATTGTCAATCTAGATATAGCTGATGATTATCAGTTTATGGACGAAGAATTAATTGAAATTCTCCGTAATAGAGTATCGGAAATAATTTAGGGTAAATCGGAAAGAAGCGAAAAAAATTTAAAAATTTATAAGATTTTAAGACCCACTCAGCAAAACGAGTGGGTTTAGTTCTTTTTACCTTATGAACGGTTAGATTCTAAGTACTTCCTCATTTTTTTAAAAATTTCCAAAATAACCCAATTCACAACAGTGTCAAAGTCCATGTTGTACACATAAAAATAAAAGTAGAGCAAAATAGAAAAAGGTGTGAGCATGTACTACAAATTATTAAAGCAATATATTAAAAATTCAAATTTAAGTTTGACTGAAATAGCCAATGAATTAAATAAGTTGGGTTTTTCAAAAGACAAGAGCTATTTAAGCAAATTACAAAATGCGAAATTGACTCCACCTGAAGAGAAATTAACTAGAGCGATTGCTAAAGTGACTGGTGGAAATGCTGAAGATTTAATTTGGTGTGCTTATATTATTAATGCACCTGAAAGATTAAAAACTCCTTTAAGAAATTTATCAGAGGAAGTATTTAATCTTTCACAGATAGAAATGAATAGTAATCTAAAATTTGATGTGATCTATAAAGAGCAAAAGATTGAGGATCGTTCAAAAATATTTGCTGAATTTATAAGACAGTCACGATTACAAAAAAATCTTTCAATCAAATGCCTTGGAAAAAAAGCAAATGTATCGCATTCATATATTTCACAAATTGAAAATGGCAAAAGAGGTATTCCGTCAACAGAAATTATTCGAAAGTTGGCAGAACCACTCGGTGTTCCTGTTATTCAGATGTTTCAATTAGCAGGATATGTACCAATTGATGAAAACGATTGGATAGAAGGTGTGAACCTCATACGTAAAGCTAATTCAATGTTAAACAATGAAGAAAAAGAGAAATTATTGAGGTTAATTGAAGCTTTTCTAACATTGTCTTCTTTACGCTTTTTCTAATTAAATAGAATAAATAAAAGCAGGATTCAGGATTACTCCTTAACCTGCATTTTTTTATCCTTTTAATATGCCTTTAATTAGGTAAATAGCAATACACCAAATGATGATAGCTGATATTTTATTAAGAACCAACATAAATTTACCAGATTGATCAAGTTTTCCTGCCGTTCTTCCTGTTATAGCGAGCGACAAAAACCAGATCCACGAAACTGCAATACACGTTACTGAGAAAGCAACTTTTTCAAGGCCATCATATTGAAGTGAATTTGTTCCAATTACGCCTATAGTATCCAAAATTGCATGAGGATTTAGAAGTGAAACTGATGCAGCAAACAATATTTGTTTTTTTACTGAAAACTGATCCGAATTTGTAGTTACATTTGAAGATTCAGCTTTCCATGTTTGCCAGCCCATATAAGTTAAAAACAAAACGCCAAAACATAAAAGAGCGGTCTTTAAATAAGATGATGTTAATATTAGCACTGAAACTCCTGTAACAGATAAAGTAATTAATAAAGTATCGCAAATCGATGCAGTTATTACAGCAGGAAGTGCATTAATAAATCTTTTTTGAGTTGCACCTTGTTGAAAAATAAAAACGTTTTGAACCCCTAAAGGAAGAATTAATCCAAATGATAATAACGAAGCGTGTAAAATAGTTTGAATCATAGAACCACCTAACTGATCATTTTATATACATTTCAAATCTTTTTACGAATCTTGACTAAATTTGTAAATTTTAGGAAAGGATAGTAAGAAACTGTAAAAGGAAGTGAAGAGTATGTCACAACAATTTGACAATCTACCTGATTATGAATTATTAGCAAATAATCCAGCATTATCTTTACATGAACTGTCATATCATTATGATATGAGTTTTAATGATATCGCTGAAATTAGAGGAATCTCTGTAGAAGATTTAGTAAATTACTATCAGACAAATACTTCTCACGATTCATTATTTTATTTTGAGTAAAATAGACATAAAGCTGACCCAATATCTATTGGAATCGGCTTTTTTTATGTAATCGCACCTGCTTATTATATTGAAAAAATTATGAGAATACTAGAATTTTAAACAGACTTAACATGGCGAATTAGGAATTAGCCTTAAAAAAAGAAAGTTAGGCCGTTTATGACCTAACTTCAATTTTTCTTCCTTGTCTTTAGTCGCCAATTATTACATACCATAAATTTACCAATTGGATATTCAAAATTACATTTTTTAATAAACTTGAAATTTAATTTTTCACATATTTTATTAGATGGAATGTTATTAGTAGAAGGAAAAGCGTGAATGTATTTATGTTTAGATTCTTTTTGGGCTTTCTTAATAGCTTTTTTTACTGCGATTGTTGCGATACCTTTTCGTTGAAATTGAGGTAAAATGCTCCAACCAATTTCATAAACAAGTTTACCTTCCCATATGCGATCCCAGTAGCCAACAGTTCCTATTTTTGTTCTATAAGGAAGCAAAATGATTACAAACATTTGTCCTGTACCTACTCGGCTCATTTCAAGATAATGCTTATGTCGACTCATAATTTGATTTAAACTTTCTAGACCACCAAGATATTTCATCATATTATTCGTATTCGATGACAAAAGTAAATTTAGATCTGCTTCGTTCCAAGGCTCAATTAGAATGTTTGATTCATCTGTTTTTGACAATTAATACACTCCAAATTTATATTAAAAAGAATCATAATAAGATAGTATTCCGAAGTGAAGATGATATCTCTAATTAAATAACACAAATTAAATAGGTGAAATTCTTAACACGATATTCGTTTTATAACAAATATCCATTAAATAAATAGAGAAGTTTAAAAGGGCTGTTTGAAGTTAGAAAACTTTGGACAGCCCTTTTATTGAAGAAGATTAAATTTAATAAAGTATAGTATATATGATTTAAATCTTCATCTGATAAGCTCTGACGATAATCCCATCATTTGCTGGTTCAAAGTCAAACTTTGGTAAACGTTTAAATCCGATACTTTCATATAAACTTATGGCATTTTTCATAAATTCACCGGTATGTAATCCAATTGCATCGAATCCTTTTTCCTTCGTACGATTAATACATTCTGAAATTAGCGCAGAAGCAATTCCTTGACCGCGGTTGCTTGAGTCTACAGCAAGCATTCGAATCTCTGGATAATCAAGTTCGTCGATATAATCTCCATAGGCATTTATTTTAGCTGGAAATAAAGCGACACTACCGACAATTTTTCCTAAAACCGTGGCAACAATTATTTCCACGCCTTCTTGTTCATCAACATTTGATAAGAGGGACTTCTTTAAAGCATTCCAATGTTTATCTGGTAATAAGTTGACGTATTCATCATAAGCGTTAATTCTTTGTTCTCGAATAGACTGAAACATCTCTTTTTCAGCATTACAAATTTTTATTTTTACCATTTAGATTGCATCTCCTTTTGCCTTAATGAATGAGGAACTTTTCTTTTTGTCCACTTAAATCTTCTCGATTGTGCTTCGAATTCCAAATCATAAGTTCAGGACCTTTTGGTAAGACTTTTGGTTCTTCTTTATCTGGCGAGATGGTTATTGATAAATGATAATGTCGTTTAATTGCATCAAAATCAGTTGTATCCCCAAACCCAGGTGTTTGATATAAATCTCGAACATAGCCCCATAAGTTTTTATACTCGCGAATTAAATTTCGATTCGTATTAAAGGCTGTAAAGTAAGCAGCATCGAACCGTACTAATGTTGTATATAACCTAACATCAGTATCAGTAATTTTATCACCAAATAAAAAACGTTGTTTAGATAAGCGTTTCTCTAGCTCATCTAGTCTATTAAATAGCGTTTCATAAGCATCCTCATAGGCTTTCTGAGATTGTGCAAAACCACATTTGTATACACCATTGTTTACATCAGTGAATATGATTTCGTTTAGCGCATCAATTTCTTGTCGGATGGAAACTGGGTATAGATCTGGTGCATTTTTTTTATGGTACGGCTTCCAAGCTGTTTCGAAATAATTTGTTAGCTTAAAATAGTCATTATTGACAACCTTACCAGAGCTAATCTCGATCATTGCAGGTACTGTCGGACGTCCTGAATAGTTTTGATCTGATTTATGATAGATTTCACTCATATAGCGAACACTTAATATTGGATCAACTCCGCCTGAATCCAAAGAAAATTCCCAATCCACGTGAGGTAATCTAGGACGCATTGGACTGACAGTTCCTAAACTGAACGCGTTTTCTAAGCCTAAAACTTTTCGTACAATAACAGAACGATGGGCCCATGGACAAGCAGCTGACCAAATGAGTCGATATCGACCTGCTTCAACAGGGAGTTCTTGTGGTTTAGTTCCAAATGGTGTAGAAAAACGATTTAATTGACGTCTAAAGAAACCATCAACTGTTACTTCAGTTGGTTTAGTTTTATTCATACTTAAACATCCTTTCTCACTACTTTGGATAATTACTTTTGATTAGAATTTATGTAGGTGAACATAGAAGTAATTCTAATACTCTATTATACTCTTAAAATTCAGAAAATGTATTTTTTCTAGTTATACTTATGATGACAATTCTATCATTTACTTGCATTATACTACTTTGTTAGAATTTATCTCGAATTTGAGGTATATTTAAGTTGTTTAATCATTCTAGGAACAGAACTTTATAAAAATGATCATATTTGCTATATAATTACAGAATTTAGGAGGAATAGTTTAATGGAAATAGGAATTAGTACTTTTGTAGAAACAACACCTGATACAAAGACAGGTGTTTTAATAAGCCATGCAGAACGTTTACGTGAAGTGGTTGAGGAGATTATTCTGGCAGATCAAGTTGGATTAGATGTATTTGGAGTAGGGGAACATCATCGTAATGATTTTGCAGCATCATCTCCAGCTGTCGTACTAGCTGCTGCAGCATCACAAACAAATCGTATCCGGCTAACAAGTGCAGTAACTGTACTTTCATCAGCAGATCCAGTAAGAGTATTTCAAGATTTTGCTACGCTTGATGGTATTTCCAATGGTCGAGCGGAAATCATGGCGGGACGTGGTTCATTCATCGAATCATTTCCTTTATTCGGCTATAATTTAAACGACTATGATGAGCTTTTTGAAGAAAAACTGGATTTACTGTTAACCTTGCAAAAATCTGAATTTGTAACATGGAGTGGAAAACATCGTCCAGCCATTAATAATATAGGTATCTATCCACGTCCAGTTCAGGAACCACTGCCAATTTGGATTGGAAGTGGAGGAAACAGTGAGTCAGTCGTTCGAGCTGGTTTATTAGGACTTCCACTTGTACTTGCAATAATAGGTGGACGACCAATTCAGTTCGCACCACTTGTTGAGCTTTATAAAAAAGCAGCTGTTCATGCCGGTCATGATGTAAACAAATTACAAATTGCATCCCATTCACACGGGTTCATCGCAGAGGATAGAATGACTGCAGTTGATAAATTTTTCCCATCAACACAGCAAGTAATGAATAAGCTTGGAAAGGAACGTGGTTGGGGAACTTATGATCGATCTGCATTCGATGCGGCACGAAGCCTTGAAGGTGCACTTTATGTTGGTGATTCTGAAACTGTAGCAAAAAAAATCATCAACCTTCGAAAAAATGTCGGAATCACAAGATTTATGCTTCATGTACCAGTTGGTTCGATGCCACATGCAGACGTAATGAAAGCAATCGAACTATTAGGTAAGGAAGTTGCACCAACCGTTCGAGAAGAAATTAAAAAGTGGGAAGCAAATCAATAACTTAAAATAAATGAAAAGCTGTTTTCTATAAGAGGACAGTTTTTTTTAATGATCAAATAAATAAAATGTGATAATTTTCCATCAAATGGAAAAGAATATTGCATAGGAAAGGAGGGAATGCGAGTGTTAATGAAAAATTGGTTATCAGGACTAATTGTTTTTTTAGCAACGATTGTGTTAATGGCAACACCAGGTAATTTCAAAGCTTTTGCTGAATCTAAGGTTTCAGATGCAAATGATCGTGCGCAAACAATCGTAGTAGAGTTGAATGATGATTATTTTAATCCGAAAAACATCACAATTCCAAATGGTACAAAGACAACTTTATTATTGAAAAATAAAGGAAGTAAACCTCATACTTTTACAGTGAAAATGCTCAATATTGATGTAGAAGTTCAACCAAGAACTGAAAAAACCATTTCAGTGTTACC
>NZ_NUQC01000014.1:0-82938 GCF_002585125.1 Bacillus sp. AFS029533
GTTCACTTTGTCGCGTCATTTGCGACTTTTTCATATTAACATCTCTTAGAAAGCGAGTCAACATTTTTTTTATTTTTTATTACTTCATTTCGTTTTTTGTCGAACCATCTTGGCGACGTATATAAATATAACATCCTAATTAGGTTATGACAAGCCCTTTTTTTCATTTTTTTTTATAAATGATAAAAAAATTATAAATAGTACGAAGGAAGTGTAATACGTAATGTCGAATTAGCAATAAACTATATAGAAAAGGGGTTTAGAAAATGGATCTACAACCAGATATCCTCATAAAATTACTAGTATCAGCAATGTTAGGTTCCGTTATCGGTTTAGAAAGAGAGTTAAAAAGAAAACCTCTTGGATTAAAGACATGCCTTGTTATTTCAATAATGAGTTGCCTATTAACAATTGTTTCTATTAGTTCTGCCTTTTCATTTCATGGAAGTGATTATTTAAATATAACAATGGACCCGTTACGATTACCGGCTCAAATAGTATCAGGAATCGGTTTCGTTGGAGCTGGTGTAATTCTTCGAAGAGGTAATGATACAATAGCCGGGTTAACAACAGCTGCTATGATTTGGGGCGCATCGGGTATCGGAATAATTGTTGGGGCTGGCTTTTACGCCGAGGCTTTAGCAGGTGTAGGTTTATTAATAATAAGTGTAGAATTAATTCCTTACTTAATTAACAAGCTTGGTCCTAAAAGATTAAAAGAAAGAGATATAAGTTTAAAGCTAACAGTAATAGGAAGAGAAAATATAAATATTGTCATTGATCAAATTACCGCTCAGGATATTACAGTTAAAAACATTAAAATAAAAGGATTAAATAATGATGAACATTATGTCCAAATGAAATTATTAGTGTTTAATAAACGAAGAACGACAGAAATTTATTATGATATTGAACAAATAGAAAACATCCGTGGAATTGAGATAGAAAGTATATAGTAGTGATAAGTTATTACTTATTGGTAAAAATAAGTGTTACGAAATTGCGATGGAGGTATAAGCTTGAAAGTATTTCGTAACCAACCAATCTATTTTAAATCCTATACACTATTTAAAATTACGTTAATTCTATTATCGTTGATTGCTATTTTCGGATCAATCATCCATTTCGCTGAGCCATTTACTTTTCCAACTGTTTGGGACGGCATGTGGTGGTCAATAGTAACTACATTTACAGTAGGTTACGGTGATTACGTACCCCTATCTCCAGTTGGACGTTTTTTTGCAGTTATATTAATTTTACTAGGTACTGGATTTGGTTCTTATTATATGATTTCATTTACAGCACAAACATTTAGGAATCAAGACGCGGATTTTAGAGGTGCACTTACATTTACGAAAAAGAACCATATTATAATAGTAGGTTGGAATGAACGAGTTAAAAATGTAATTAAACAACTACGTGCATCTTCAAACCAGGTCTATATTGTATTAATTGATGAAAGTTTAGAGCTATTACCACCTGATTTAGAAAAGGTACACTTTGTAAAAGGCTCTGCCTCCAATGACTCAGTACTAGAAAGAGCAAATATAAAATTTGCCAATACAATCTTAATTACAGCTGATCAAAATAAAAATGAGCAAGATGCCGATATGCAAACAATTTTAACAATCATCGCTACAAAAGGTCTTAATCAGTCAATTAACTGTATCGCAGAAATCTTAACCAAAAATCAAGTCATTAACGCAAATCGAGCTGGCGCGAATGAATTAATTGAAGCGCATTTGTTAACTTCCTTTGTCATGTCAGGTTCGATTATGCATAGAGGATATTCAGATGTAGTGCTTAAGTTAACAAATCAACTAGAAAACTTTACAGTGAAAATATTGGAAGTTGAACAAAAAATGATTGGAAAATTTTATTTTGATATTGTTGTTGAAGAATTAAACAATGATAAAATGATTATTGGAATCATTCGTGATAAACAAACAATCATCAGACCCGATAAAAGTATTAAAATTACAAAAGATGATTTTCTGATCTTACTTACTTAACAATTGCTATCAAAAAAGAGCCAATCCAAAAGGTTTGGCTCTTTTTTGATAGACAAATTCTAAAACTTGATTTTCAGACTGATTGCAAGCGCTTGTCTTTCGAGGCGCGAAGCCTGGTGAGGAGCGGAGTTACCTAAAACGGTAATGAGCACCGCAGACAGGCGAAGCAACGAAGAAAGCGAGCGTTTGGCGGGCAGTCTAAAAGAGCCAATCCAAAAGGTTTGGCTCTTTTTTTATAAAAGTTCGTCCTCAATTCTCTTAAGAATTTCAAACCCTTTTATTTGATATTTTCTAGGAACTTTTCCATCTTTTTCAATTGGTTCTTGGAACTGGTTTAATGATCCAGTTAAATTCCCCTCTAAACCAACATTATCATCTAGCCCCTCATTATAAATATGAGTTAATAAAAAGGGAGTCTCAAATTGTATAACAGCCCCATTCATATCTAATGAACCTGAAGTAACATTAAAAGGTAATCTTAAATATTGATACCCGTCATCATCCTGCATTAATAAGTCAAAACTCCCATGATCATATTCCCAGTTTGCTCCAATTACAAATCCATGATTTTTTAATTTCCCCTCAATGTCATTAAGCGGAAATATTGCATTCTCTAATTTTGATTTTAAAGGATACATGCTTTTCTCCTCCTTTTTTCAATAGTATTTTCTTATTAAGTAAAAACATGAATTTTAATTTTAATTTCAAAAAAAAACCGTTGTTAAAGTCATTTTTAACAACGGTCTTTTAGTCATAATATTATTTTAATCGTTCTTCTAATTGCATTTTTAGTTCTTCAAATCCTGGTTTACCTAATAATGCAAACATGTTCTTCTTGTATGCTTCGACACCTGGTTGATCAAACGGATTTACTCCAAGTAAATATCCACTCATCGCACAAGCTAATTCAAAGAAGTATACTGTATAACCGAAAGTATACTCATCTAATTTTGGTAAAGAAACAATTAGATTTGGTACTCCACCGTCAGCATGAGCTAAGATCGTACCTTCAAAAGCTTTTTTATTAACAAAATCTACAGTTTTACCAGCAAGATAATTTAATCCGTCAGAGTCGTTATCCTCAAGTTCAATTGTTAATTCATGGCGAGGATTTTCAACAGATAAAACTGTTTCAAATAGATCACGTCGACCTTCTTGTACATATTGTCCAAGAGAATGTAAATCCGTTGAGAAGTTTGCTGAAGATGGATAGATACCTTTTTGGTCTTTCCCTTCACTCTCTCCAAATAATTGCTTCCACCATTCTCCAAAATATTGTAATGATGGCTCATAGTTAACAAGCATCTCGATTGTTTTACCTTTGTTGTATAAAACATTTCGAACAACTGCATATTGATATGCTTGATTATCTTCTAATTCTGAAGAGTTATATTCTTTATATGCATCTTGTGCACCCTTCATCATTTGTTCAATATCAATACCCGCTGCAGCAATAGGTAATAAACCTACTGCAGTTAATACTGAATAACGTCCACCTACATCGTCAGGAATAACAAATGTTTCATAACCCTTTTCATCAGCAACAGTTTTTAATGCCCCACGTGCTTTATCAGTTGTAGCGTAAATACGATGTTTAGCTTCTTCAGCACCATATTTTTCCTCTAACAGTTTTCTAAAAATACGGAATGCAATAGCTGGTTCAGTTGTTGTCCCAGATTTTGAGATAACATTAATAGAAAAATCCTTATCCTTTAAAACTTGAGTTAAATCATGCATATATGTAGAACTAATATTATTTCCTACGAAGAAAACTTGAGGTGCTTTTCTTTCTTCTTTAGAAGCGATATTAAAAAATGAATGTTGTAACATTTCAATTGCAGCACGTGCACCTAAATAAGATCCACCGATACCAATTACTAAAAGAACGTCTGAATCTGATTTAATTTTCTCTGCTGCTTTTTGAATTCGAGAAAATTCTTCTTTGTCATAGTCATTAGGTAACTCTACCCATCCTAGAAAGTCGCTACCTGCTCCTGTTTTTTCATGAATTGTATGGTGAAATAATTTCACTGCATCCCTTAAATAAGATATTTCATGATCTTGAAAAAACATTTTTGCTTTTGAATAGTCAAATTTAATATGAGAAGTCATACTTCAAACCTCCTTAAATAGTTGTAATACCTTTACAATGTACCTAATTAAATAATTGAAAGCAAGTAAATGCAATTATATTTATGTGAAAAAATTAACAAAAAATTTAAAGACATTTCTTCTTATAATTTTTTTTGAGTACATAAACAAAAATAAATGAGGAAAGCTATGTTAGAAGGTCATAAAAAGGAGGTTAACCTATATGAGTACATTACAACGTATTGCACTTATTTTTACAATCATTGGGGCTATAAACTGGGGCTTAATTGGATTTTTTCAATTTGATTTAGTTGCAGCAATTTTTGGTGGTGCAGATTCTGCTTTTGCTCGAATTATTTATGGTATCGTTGGTATTTCAGGATTAATTAACCTTGGCTTATTATTTAAACCTTCAGAAGAGCTAGGAACACATCCTGAAACAAATGAAGTAAGATAATTGTAGACGAAATTAGTCTCTTATCTATACTTTTCTAAGAATTAAAAAGGAAGGGTAAATTCCCTTCCTTTTTAATTCGTCATATTTTCTTTCTTCATCTCAACGCGAAGCCATTCATTTAATTTTTTATGCAGGGTGCTAAATCCATCTGGTTTAAGCTCTCTTAATAGTCTAGCTGCATGTTTTAAGTTCTCGTCACCATTAAATCCTTGATCGATACTTGCTCCTTTTAAAGACAAACTTATTTTTCCTGTCATCTCATCAATAGACAGTACACGTACATTTACTAATTGCCCAACAGAAATATAGTCTCGAATATCGCGAACATATCCATTAATAATTTCGGAAATATGTACTAGTCCTTGTGTTTGGTGATCAAGTGAAATAAAGGCACCATACGTTTGAATCCCTGTTACTTTACCAGTGTAAACTTTTCCAATATTGTAGTTTTGTGCCATTCAAAACACTCCTAATTTTCGTTCAATTCCACTAAATAAATTTTAGCACACACAGACCAACTTTTAAAGTTTGCTTACTACTCATAAATGGCACTTCTTTTCTAAAATCCTTTTACTTATTATAGTCACTTTAAAGGTTGGGCTATTTCAATTATTTTAAATAAATACTTGTCTCTATTAGAATTGACGAAAAACTTATAATTTAAAAGTATTTTAGCAATTTGCATATCATATGGTGACATACAGGGCATTACTAGATAAAGCATGTATTCCTTCCGTTTGGACATAATAATCCAAAAAATAAGAAGGAGAGTTTGGATGATGAATCATTCTGGAACAATGCAGTCAACATATAAGGTTTCTGGACTTGATGTATATTATGAACTTTACGGATACCATAATAGCAATAAGCAAGATTCAAAAGTATTTGTATTAATTCACGGTTTTTTATCATCTTGCTTCAGTTTCCGAAGACTAATCCCTTATATCTCAAAAGATCATGTTGTTGTCGTAATTGACCTACCCCCATTTGGTAAAAGTGGAAAACATTTAAATTTTAAATATTCGTATGATAACTTTGCAAACGTCGTTATCTCTCTTGTAAATCATTTAAATTTGCAAAACATTTATTTAGTCGGACATTCTATGGGCGGGCAAATTGCTTTATATGTAACAAAAAAAGAACCGGAGCTTGTAAAAAAAGTGATTTTATTATGTAGTTCAGGTTATTTAGGAAGGGCAAATCCACATTTAATAATTTCATCTTATTTTCCTTTTTTCTATCTATATATTAAAAGGCATTTAGCTAAACAAGGTATTATGAACTCACTCATTTCAGTTGTTCATAATCAGAAGTTAATTGATGATGAGATGATAAACGGATACAAGGAACCTTTTTTGCAAGATGAGATTTTTAGAGCATTAACAAAGATGATTCGTGATCGAGAGGGTGATTTAAGTCCTGAAGATTTACAAAATATATCTGTACCTACATTATTAATTTGGGGTGAAAAAGATAAAGTAGTTCCATTAGAAGTAGGAGAAAGATTGCATCGCGATTTAAGGTATTCAACTTTATATACTTATCCTGAAGCAGGACATTTAATTCCTGAAGAAATTCCTGAACATATTTATGAACGGATATCAAATTTTGTATAAGAAAAAGAGTCCTCAAAATTGGGACTCTTTTTCACATTTATTCTATTTCAAATATCGGCAAAGTAATAATAACCTTCAATCCTTTACCATCTATATTCACAAATTTTATCTTACCTTTGTGTTGGTCAATAATATGCTTTACAATAGCAAGTCCTAATCCGGTTCCACCTTCGTTTCTAGATCTTGCTTTATCTACTCGGTAAAACCTTTCTCCTAAATGCGGAATCTCTTCAGACGGAATTCCCTTTCCTTCATCTAAAATTTCCAACGTGACTTGTTTATCTTGAAATAGTGAAATATAAATCGTTTTACCTGTAGGTGTATAACGAATTGAGTTATCAAGTAAATTGTGGATTACCTGTTGAAAACGGTCTGGGTCAACATTTGCGATAATCGTCTCATCTAAATTCTTTTGAATTTTAATATTACGTTTAATGAGGATTTGAGAATATGTTTCGATTGTATCTTCAATTAACTGAGCAATTACGTTAGGTTCTTGACTAAGTGGAAATTGCTGGCCATCTAATGTAGCCAAGTCAAGTAAATCTCTAACTAATCTTTGCATCCGACTAGCCTCTTTCTGAATGATACCAACATATTTTAGTTGTTGTTCTTGTTTTATTACACCATCTAGTATTGCTTCACTATATCCTTTAACATAACTTAACGGTGTTCTTAATTCATGAGAAACATTGGCTAAAAACTCTTTTCTATTTTCATCTTCTTTTTGTAAAGAATCAGACATTGAGTTAAACGCAGTAGCTAGTTTTCCTATTTCATCACCACTATTGTAGTGGATCCGTTCGGTGTAATCACCATTTGCCATTTTATAAGATATTTGCTCCATTCTTGATAAAGGCTTAATCATTTGTTTTATTATACTTCTGCCAATTAAAAGAATAATGAAGGCAAATAACAATGTACTAATCGTAAAGATCCATTTTGATTGTTGGATTAATTCAGTAACACTCCTTAAAGGTAAGTGTAAGTATATAATCCCTTCTAGTTTTTCTTTTTTTACAACCGGAACAACAACTCCGATTATTTGATGCTTAAATCTTTTTTCAAATCCTGTCTTCGTAATCACTTTTCCTTTTAATAAAGTTTCACGATCGTCTTCAGTAATGAAAGATTCGTGGCTTACATTATAGGGGATACATGCACTTAAATCTCTTGGATTGCTAATAAATAAAACATTAGCATTTGAAACAGCATCAAATTTTGAAACAAATTCTGAAAAGTCATTAACATTATTCGTTTTATGATAATGTTTTACTAAACTTGTACCTTCTTGGATTAAAGTGGAACGAACATACGAAACATATAATTGCTTATATGCAAACTGAAACATTAAAAAGAAAAAGATTGTTGTACAGATTACGATTAAACAAATCGTTAACCAAAGCTTTTGTAAAAACGATAACGAATAGAGTAATTTCCTCATCCGTTTATCCCGAATTTATATCCTACACCCCAAACCGTAGAAATATAATCTGCATCCTGTCCTAATTTAATTCTTAATGTTTTTATATGTGTATCGACTGTTCTAGCTGTACCAAAATAATCAAAACCCCAAACCTTTTCTAAAATTTGTTCGCGGCTAAAAACGTGGTCTTGGTGCTTACAAAAGAAGAGAAGCAAATCATATTCTTTTAAAGTAAGCGATAAAGGTTTATCCGATACAAAAGCATTCCTAGACTTTTCATTTATTTTGATTTTGCCTATCTGTAAAACGGTAGCATCCGTGTTTTTCGTTCTTCTTAAAACTGCATCTACCCTTGCAATTAATTCTCCTGGACTAAATGGTTTTACGATATAATCATCCGCTCCCATTTTTAATCCATTTACCTTATCCCACTCTTCACCTTTTGCTGTTAAGAAAATCACTGGTACATTTGATGTTTCCCTAATCTTTTTACAAAGGGTCCATCCATCCATTATCGGCATCATTATATCTAAAATTAATAAATCATAGTTTGATTGACTTATTTTTAATAATGCGCTCTCACCATTATTTGCTCCATCCCAACTATATCCACTATTTTCTAAATACATTCCAACCAATTGACAAATTTCTTGTTCATCATCAACAATTAATATCTTTCTTTCAATCATGTCGAATACCCTCTCTTAACAATAATTGAAAAGGTCCTCTTCCTACTGCAACTTCTTTTTCAATTTTCATCGTTGTCGTATTTATTTGGTACAGCTTGTTTAAATCATAGCTAGCTGCATATGCGGTATGTTTAAAACCAATAGCCGTATATGGATTCGATCCAACTTCAATAAACTTAGTCTGATTAACTACATTCGGATTTAGCTTATAAATTTGATTTGTTCCATGGGCGATTGTAAATAATCCATCTTCATTTTGAAAAAACGAAATAGGCATTAATGGCGTATGAAGAGTCTTTTGTTGCTTACCAGTGATAGTTGAATAAACTTTTACGTTCTCATTTTCCACTTCACCATTTCCATGTCCCCCAACAAATAGTTCAGATGAGTCTTTGTTTAATAGTAAGCCTACCGATGTGTAAGGCACTTCGATCGTTTGTTCAATTTTAAAACCATCCAAGTTAATACCAATCACTTTTCTCTCGTTAAACAAACTAACATATAATTTATGATGAATCGTATCTTCAACCATCGAAATTGGATTTCTACCTATTTTAATTTTTTTAAGAACTTTACCCTTACGATTAAAAAATGTAATGTTATTCTTCTTTCCATTCGTTACAGCAATCACCTGATTACTTTTTAAAGAAATTATATTAGTAATACCAGTACCAGCATTCCAACTATCGACATGGTCCCCTGTTGAAAGATGATAAATATCTATTTTGGGATTTGTTGGATGATATACGGCAATATCTTCTCCGTTTTGTAATAATACCGCTCCACTTACATCCCTATTTAAATTCCAATCTGTTACTTTATGTAAATCATCTAAATTCAGGAACGTTAAACTTCCCACTTTTTTGTTTACTGAAATTAGGACATTTTCCGAATCCTTAATATGTGACATATTACTTGGCACACAGCCGGTACAAAATAAGAAAAGTAAAATCGTACTGAAAATCGAAATCTTTCTCAAAATATTCACCCCCATAAAAGCGATATCAGTCAGTAGCTCTTGACTTCAAGCTTTTATATAAAAGAGGCTATCCTTCTATTCATCAAAGATCGGATAGCCTTCATTATTATTTAATTTACTGTGACTTCTTTTTCAGTATGGTCATGTAGTTCCCCTTTTTCAACATGAACCTTTACTGTATTTGTTCCTTTTTCTTTAAAGGTATACTTAACATCATATTCACCTGGTGCAACTTCTTTTGCATCAGTATAGTCATGTTTGCCTTGCTCATCTTTCCATGTTTCAATTCGCACATTCGCTTTTTCAAGCGGTTTTCCATCATTCGTCATAAGATGAATCGTAAAGTGATTTTCTTTATTTACATCTATATTTTCAGTGCCCATTAAATGAATCATTACATCGCCATGATGATCATCTCCACTGTGAGTTTCATGCTCACTCTTTTCACCATTACTATTGCTAGTTGAGGTAGTAGTTTGAACTTTAAAATCTTTTTTAGGCATTGAATGTTGATCCCTTGCAGTGACATGTGCAATTACATAATAATCTCCTGGATCAGTAAATTTGTATGTAGCCGAATAAATACCATCTGCACCGTTTTTTGCATCAAGCATGGCAATACTATCTTCACCATTTTTACCAATTTCAAATTGAACTTCATCAGCGTCAGAAACAGCTTTATTATTTTGACTAACTTCAGCCCGTATTGTAATTTCTTTATTTAAATTAATATCGGATGTCGGCAGAAGTATATTTACATCAACTGGTTTTTCGACTACTGGTTCCTTCTTCTTTTCATTAGAACATCCTGCAGTTATCATAATACTTACAATTAATAAACTTAATAATTTTTTCATATGTATTACCTCCTAAGATTCTGCTAAATTTATACAGATCTTAAATTTTAGATCGATAAAGTTAATGTTTAAAAAGCGCTTGGTTGATCAGATTTTAGTTAGTCTATGTAGTTAATAAATTCACAAAAATAAATCTATCACAAAAATGTGATAAAAATGTGATGTAAATAAAAAAAGAGACCTTCCTTAGTAAGTCCCCATTTTGAATTACTTTATTCACGTAATGATTTTTTTTCTTTTGATTCCATTAATTCTGTTATACGCTTTTCTTCTTTCAGCGATGCCTTTTTAATTAAATAAAAAGTAATAAATGCACCGATCATAAAAATGATTAATGAAATAACGGCAGGTATATACTCTGTTTTATCTTCAGGAAAATATAAAAACTCCATCATAGTCCCATCACTCCCACTGCCAATTATACAAAGTATTCTATGATAATCAAAGTAAAATGAAGAAATGTTCAAAGATTTTAATTAAGTTGTTTCTTGTTGATTTCCACTACAGGATGGTCGCTTTCCGTGGGGCGAGACCTGAGCCTCCTCGTCACGTTCGTTCCTGTGGGGTCTCAGCCTTCCCGCACATCCCACAGGAGTCGACCATCCTTTCGTTCCAATCAACTTATTCTTTTAAAAAAGTTATTCTTAAAATATTTTTAATCATTAATCAAATGAATGGCTCTTCATAATCAAGTAGTTAGTGAAATCAACAACGACTTACACATCAAAAATATTTAAAACATTTAAATCAATCCCCTTATTGCCCTTATAAAAATGGATTGGATATTAAACAAAATTACTCTTTTAACAAAAATAAAAACCAACTGATTTAAAATCAATTGGTTTTTAGTATGAAGATATTCTTTTCTTTAGTAATGAAAAATCAATTAAGTCTCCTAAAGTCGCTGGTGCAGGTTTTTTCATGTATTGCTTATCTTTTTCTACTAATTTATAAATATGATATGTTGTTAATGCATCGTCTAGTGCTTTGTGGTGATTTCCAGTTCCATCTTTTCCATACTCTTTCATTGCGTTCCAAAGACCAGTTTGATTTTGGTTACCGAAGAAGGTTTTATACTCTAGACATAAGTCTCTTACTTCCCCATGAATTGGGAATGATATATTCGCAGCCTCGCAATTATGTTTTAATACCCTCATATCCATGTTGCCCCAAGTAATTACCGTGGTTCTATAGTTTTTTGTCGCTTCATTTAATATTTCTCCAAGTTCTTTTAACTGTATTCCATGGTCAACATTTTCTTGAGAAATATTTAGAAACCTTTTGCATCTTGAGGATAACGTTGGAAATTGCAGCGGTTTAACAAATGAAGAATATGTTTGATTAATCTCATCATTAATGACACTTACAAAACCAACTTCAATGATTTCCGGAAAAAATTTAATTCCTTTTGATTTTCCATCGGGCATTGTAAATTCAAAATCAATAAACAGGAACTGCTCTTTCATTTCCTCACCTCCAGAAAAATAAATTTTCTGATTTTTACTTATTGTCTTATATGATTAACGAATATTCAAGTAAGACAAATTTCCTATTTTCTACTTTATTCCTTATTTTATTAATACAACCAATTTGTGTAAAAAATAACATAAGATACCCATCAAGATGAAAAATCGTGTTAAAATAATATCGTTCGTTTAATTAATTCTTTAAACGAATTAAAAAATAGAAAGTATATAGAGGGCTATTATGAAAAAAATTATTGGATTTATTATTATTATAATAAGCTTTCTTGTCTTTTATTTCACATCTCAGCAAGCTATGATGGCATATGAGACCTCAAAACATATTCCCAAAAAGAAGGTAGAAGAACTGCCTGTTGTTTCTTTATCACAGAACAGTGTTTTTTATGATCGAAATAATAATCCTTTTTATATTCCTGCTTCTGGTGATAATAGAATTAATTTAAAAAGCGGTGATATTCCGCAACTAGTAAAAGATATCTTTATTTCTACCGAAGATCGATATTTTTATTCACATAAAGGTATTGATTTATTTGGAGTTGCTAGGGCATTTATGGTGAATGTTTCGAATAGTGGAATAGAACAGGGAGCTAGTACGATTACACAGCAACTTGCAAGAAACTTATATTTAACTCAAGCACGTACAGTCGAACGTAAAATTAAAGAGATTCAAATCTCTTTGCAACTTGAAAGGCAATATTCTAAAGATGAAATTTTAGAAATGTACATTAATACAATTTATTTTGCCAATCGAAACTATGGAATTGAAGCTGCAAGTAAAGCATATTTTAGCAAATCGGTAAAAGATTTGAGTATTGCTCAAACAGCTTTCGTTTGTACAATTCCAAATAACCCAACTTTATATGATCCTTTGAAAAACTTTAATAATGCTAAAAAGCGTCAAGAAAGAATTTTAGGTATACTTAGAGATCAGGGAAAAATCACTGAACAACAGTACACTGCTGCTATGAAAGAAAAAATTACGCTTAAGAAAGATAGTAAAACACAGGAATATCCTGATTACTATTCTTACGTAGATTCTGAGCTAAAGAGTATTTTAGCTGGTAAAAAAGGCAAATTTAATACTAGTAAGCTATCAGCAGCACAACAAACTGAATTAAAAAAATTAAAAACTGTTCCAGAGAGAGCATTATATTTACAAAATCAAGGCTTAAAAGTCTATACAAGCTTAAATCCATCAGTACAACAAGCGACAGTTAACGCAGTTAATCGAGGAACAATTTCAACAAATACACAAGGCGCAGCAGTTGTAGTAAGAAATGATACACATGAAATTATTGCAATTTCTGGTGGAAGAAACTATGAACCTCACAATCTAAATCGAGCATTCCAATCATATAGACAGCCAGGTTCAACAATTAAACCATTACTAGTTTATGCGCCATATATCGAAACCTTTGGTGCTACACCAGATACAAAAGTAAACGCAGATAACTACTGTAAAGGCACGTACTGTCCTAAAAATGATAGTAAAAAAGAATACGGGGATGTAACTATACGTACTGCAATGCAAAACTCATTTAATACGGCTGCAGTTCGATTATATGAGCAACTTACACCACGTATAGGTTATTCATACTTAGATAAGTTTGGGTTTAGAACGATTACAAATGAAGACCGTGTAGAGCTAGGTCGTGCTCTTGGTGGCTTCAATGTCGGTATGTCACCATTAGAAATGACAGATGCATACTCTACATTTGGAAACAATGGAGTATTCTATGAAAATACCGCTATTAAAAAAATCACGTTAAGAGATGGTACCGTATTATACGATAATGAACCTAAAGCAATTCGTGTTTACAATCCATCAACGAACGAAACTATGAGAAGCATGTTAAACTCTGTAGTAAAAGATGGTACTGCTAAACATATCTATATGCCGTTAAACTATATTGGCGGTAAAACAGGTACAACTAACGATAATACGAATCTATGGTTCATGGGATTAACTTCAAACTATACAATTGGTACGTGGATTGGTAATGATAAACAAAGAATTCCAATTCCTAAAAACTATTCTTATCCACCTACTCAACGCATATGGCAAAACATCGTTGTGAATGGCCATTTATATTAATCTATAAACAAAAAAGTAGCACTTTTGAGATACTCAAAAGTGCTACTTTTTTTAAAATGGCATTGAAGTTTTAAATTTAGCTAGAACTGTAAAAGCGCCATATACTACTCCGCTTCCTACTAATCCCCAAATGATTAATTGGATCATTATAAAACCAATGACCCCTACAATTGTATAGTTAGATCTTTGCTTAATTAAAAATAAAATAAAAAATGCAATTACTGATACTATTAAACTAATAGCAATATACACTAAAGATTTATTTAAAAAGATAGCAATTAATCCACCAATTAAAAAGACAAAAGAATATTTCTTAGTTGCTAATAAGTCTATTCCTTCATTGTCCTTTGAGAAAAGTAGTAGCGCAAATTGCCAGATCATATCAGAAATTAATTTGAATCCACTCAAAACTAAATAGAAAAGAAATGCTATACCTAGAAATGTAAGGATTCTAATTTCCTTCTCTGGAAGTAGATCTGTAAGTGGTTGTAGAATACCAGATACTGATAAAAAGTTTATAGTCATTTGAAAGAAGTTTAATGTAATGGCGACCGTAAACATGATAATTGATAAAAGTGCATTAAAGCCTGTGTAATATATATTTTTCATCGAATGTCTCCTTTCTTCTCTATCTCAAGAAATTAAATCCTTAAATAGTGGATGTCTCACTTATCTTCGAAATTTTATATACACAACTTAATTATTTTACCATAAGTTTAAGATAAAATTGATGAGTTTCTATTTTTTCTTTTTAGAAATAATCATTTTAAATTACATTTTAATATTTAAGAAACCTGACTGACCAATTTACCAAGTGTCATTAGTTTGATATCCTCGATCATAAAAAAAAACTGCTAAATTACAATTGTAATTTAGCAGCTCTTTATGTTAATTTCGTTTATCTTTAATCGCGACTGTACATCTTGAGATACAAACTAACTGCTCATCCTCGGAGTAAATTTTTATATCCCAAACCATTGTCGTTTTACCTGTATGTACTGCAGTTCCGATTGCTGTTACGACACCGTCACGAACAGAACGTAAATGATTTGCGTTTATTTCAAGGCCAAAAGCAAGTTGATTCTCTTGATCAATCATCGAAAACGTTCCTACACTCGCAACTGTTTCAGCTAAAGCAACTGAAGCACCACCATGTAAATAACCAAACGGTTGATGTACTTTTTCCGTTACCTCCATTTTCATCACTACTTTGCCTTCCTCAACAGACTCTATCGTCATGCCTAATGCATGCATTAAGGTCATTTTCTCTTCCATAACGCCTCCACCTCTCCATTAAAGCTTACTCACTTTAAACAACTCTGTTTCGTCTTTCTTGTTTGAACAAAAAATTATGTTTAACAATTTCTATTTTATTATAAAATTTTACTTATTTTAAATTCGAGATAATGAAAAGATTTTCCTTTTATTCAAAATAAATTTCCTATTAACGTTGTAAACCCCTTGCTATAAATGCAAGGGGCATGTTTTTATAGTACACCATCAAATCGCTTTTCTGCATATTCTTTTAAACTACTCATTTGTTTTACTACAATTCGTTTTGTGAACCAACTGAATATGAAGCCCGTCATTTTAGCTACTACTGAAGACATATCCAATCTACATTCATAATCTAACCGGGTTTGATTTGATCCAACAGAAAAAAAGCGATAGACTGCATCGGCAGTAAAATTAGTATGCTTTAATCGAATACCTAATTCTTTTGGCGGGCTATAAGAAATGATTTCGCCATCATATTCTCGAATTTCCCCATCTTCTTCTAACTTTTGCTTAAACTTATGACCAACTGGTTTTTCTCTGTTAAAATTTTCGTCATACTTATTCTCTATAAAACCATCCATCCACTTTTTTATATGCTCATCTGAATCAACAACTTCAAATACAGCTTCAATTGGTGCATTAATGGTTAAGCTATAATTTATTTTTTCCATAATCTATTCTCCAATTTGATTCTTTGATTGCTGTCTAAATACTTGTAACGAGTTTTGTTCATTCAATTCTTTAAGATCCGATTCTGTAAATCTTCCTGACCCTTGCTTTATTATATAAACAGCCAATTTCTTCTTTCCCCAATGCTCAAATACATCTCCAACAGTTTGAAAATATAAATCCAAATGATTTCCTTTTACTGCTGCACCTTTATCTGCTACCACTCCATATCCATACCCAGGAATAAATAATACCGTTCCTATCGGAAATACGTTTAAGTCGGCTGCAATGGTTGAAAATAAATCCCTCTTTACTTCCACACCTGAATAAGTAATGCCATAAGAATGGTCTTTAGGACTTTTCCCTGTCGATTCTCTCCCGGCTGTATAACCAGTTGCTGTAACTGTTACTTTTTTATAATTATTCCAATTCGTATTATGTTCGATGTTTTTTGCCATCGTAATCATTATGCTCTCATTTGTGATCGTTTTATTTTCTTCAGCAAATACTTTATTTATTGCAATTGAATCACTAAACCAGCCTTTTATCGTAGCCACTTGAATATTTGCAAGGATTTTTAAAGAAGAAAACAAAGCAATAATGAATAAAATAGATAAAATAACACGTCTAAATAATTTTTTATTTATACCCAATGAATCATTTCACTCCTTTTCATCTTTTCATCTTTCCCTAAAACAAAAAAAATATAAAAAAAACTTTCTCATACTTGAGAAAGTTAGAAGTTAGAACATTTGATATCCATTTTTTCTTAATGAAAGGATTACTACTCCTGACATAATTGCCCCTACTAAACCAGCTGTTAAAATAACAATATCACCAGTTCCTACTGCCATTAAGTTTGTTTTTAATGTCTCAAAAGCTACAGTAGTATTAGTAAAATATTTTACCGTACTAATCTTGTCCACAATCATAACGATTAATAGTGGATAGATTACTACCATAAACCAAGTAGTTCGAAAAAGCATATTTGCAAGGAAACCGATTCCAAAAGCTAATACGAAAAATAACAAAATTGAAATAAGTAAAACTGGAATACTCATCACCATATAAAAAACACCCCACATTTTTTCTATATACAGTGTAAAACCTTCTTGTCCTATCGTCAATTTTAAAAAAATTCAAATTATTGAAAAATCATTTAATAAAATGATAGGTTGTATATTGGAATTGATCTCCTGGGTTTAAACCTTTAACCACATTCATTGGTTTATTCGGAGGATTTTCAATTAAGTATTTGATTAATAATGAAGATGTAGGATCCTTAAGTAACTCTTCTTCAGAAATAAAACGTGCATCTGATAACTCTTCTTCTTGAATCGATATTGCTGTATCATCTGCCTGTAATAAGAAAATTAACATATTATCACTAATTTCTTCACGAATAACGCCAGTCCTAACACCTATTAAACCGATTAAAGTTGCATTTACGCCTGTTTCCTCTTTAATCTCTCTTAAAACTGCTTGGTCAACTGTTTCATCTTGTTTCACAAAACCTGCTGGTAAAGACCATAAACCTTTTAAGCCACTATATTTTTTCTTTACAACTAACCATCTTCCGTTAGAGTCTTTCACTAAACCAGCTACCCCTAGCCATACATTGCTTCTTTTACTCATCTATTATGACCACCTTTACGATAAAGAAAACTCGTCTATTGGCGAGCTTTTAGGAGAAGATAGAGGTGTAGTTACACTTATACTTAATTCCTAAAATGGACAACTACATCTAGAATTCTTCACCTCTGCTAATTTAAAATTTACAAAGAAAAAGCTCGACTTAAGTCGAGCTAATATGCTTATAGTAAGTTTAATTTACCTTTTTTAAGAACTAACATTGGTCCACCAAGTACGAATAAATAACGGTTATCAATTACTTTTTTCATAAAAGAAGCTTTCCAACCAGTTAATTTTTTACCGTAAACTACGCCAATTGCATCATCATGTCCTAATGAACATACTGTACCTTTAATGTCTGGTGTGAATTCTTCTAATTCACCTTTTCCACGAACTAGTACTGCTAAGTTGTGTGCAACATTAAATCCTTGTTGAATTGCAATTTGTGCTGTTGGTGGGTATGGACGGTTACTTGCTTCGTCAATTAATAAAGCAGAGTCACCAACGATAAATACATCGTCATTTCCAGGAACACGCATATCTTTTGTAACTTTTACACGTCCACGCATCGCTTCAAAACCAGATTGCTCTACTAATGCATTTCCACGTACACCTGCAGCCCAAACAACTGTTGCAGAGTTGATTTTCTCTTCTACATCACCTTTAGCAACGATGATTCCATCTTCAGTACATTCTTTAATAGCTGTACCAATTTTGAATTCTACGCCTTTTTTCTCTAATTGAGAAACCGCATAGTCAACTAATTCAGGATCAAAACCTGGTAATACCATTGGTGCAGCCTCTACGCAAATAATACGAACTAAATCACGATCGATATCATACTCTTTGCATAATTCTGGAACACGGTTTGCAAGTTCACCAACAAATTCAATACCAGTAAATCCAGCACCACCAACGATAATCGTTAATAACTCATCGCGCTTTTCAACTGGAGTGTTGTAGTATTTAGAGAAGCTGTAATCAATATGCTCACGAATTTGACGAGCAGCATTGATGTTAGCAATTGAAAATGCATGTTCTTTTAATCCTTTAATTCCGAAAGTTTCTGACTCAAAACCAAGTCCAACTACTAAATAATCATAGTCTAATTCGCCGTTAGAAAGAAATACTTTCTTCTCTTCAGGTTTGATTTGAGTAACAGTATCTTGAATAAAGTTAATTTTATCTTGATTAATCACGTCTTTAATATCAAGTCGTGTACGGTCATGGTGTAATGTACCTGCTGCATTTTCATGTAACCATGTTGCTTGGTAGTGGTAGCTGTTTTTATTTACTAATGTAATGTCCGCTTCATTTGCAGATAATGTTTTTTGAAGTCGAGTTGCAGTAATAATTCCACCGTACCCAGCTCCAAGGATTACAATCTTAGGCTTATTCATGATATACATACCATCCTTTTAAATTATATTAATTACCTACAATTTGCCGTAATATCTCTAAATTTATAACTAAGCTCAATAGTGAGCAATCTAATTCATTATAAAATCAGTACATAAGTGAGCAAACGATTAAATAGGGATATTTGTCTAAATATTTCGTAATAATTGTCACAAAATGTTAACAATTAGCCTATAACAATATTAAAGTTTTTTTTGTAAGATTTCAAGCATAAATCTAATCGGTAGAATTCTCGAAATATTAAGTGAAATTGGTTATTTTTTGATTCACACCTCATATTTTAGAAAAATTTCTACAATGTTTTAACTGCCATATTTTAATTTTATCGGCATAAAATATGATATTATTCTATTATAGATGCCATGCATTTATACATGAGGGGGCTATTCCTTATGAAAGACGAAAAAGTGTATGATATTACAATTATTGGTGGAGGACCAATTGGTTTATTCACTTCCTTTTATGGTGGAATGCGACAAGCAAGTTTAAAAATCATTGAAAGCTTACCACAGCTTGGTGATCAATTATCTGCACTTTGGAATGCACCATTTCCTGCAGTGATGATAATAGCTTTTGTATAATGTTCAAAACCATCATTACAAACTAAATGGAATACTCCAATTCTTTTTTAATATTATTTGTGATATATTGAACAATGTACAGTATGATTCGTGAACCATTTCACAACCAACTTCTTAAAAAACCAATTGAAATTTTTATCTACACTATATAATAGTACACAACTTCAAAAAAGATTCAATAATTTACCCTGAATTTGTAAAAATATTAACAATTAAGAATTTTGCCTAGTTTGTATAATAGAAAAAATAGGATACAAAAGTATCCTATTCATGTGTAGACAAAGTACTAAAAAATGGATTTTCAGACTGATTGCAAGCGTTTGGCTGGCAGTCTGAATTAGCACTCTTCAGGTGTACCTGCATTCGTAGCTGTTCTAAAACTAGAACCACATCCACATGATGCGATTGCATTTGGATTATCGATTGTAAATCCTCCGCCTAGTAATGACTCTTTGAAATCAATTACAACTCCTTTTAAAATAGGAGCACTTTCATTATCAACTAAAAATTTAATGCCATGATATTCTAATTCTGTGTCATCATCATTTTTTTGTGGATCGAAACCAAGTCCATATGAAAGTCCAGAGCAACCTCCACCCTTTACTCCTAAGCGAACAAAAGTGTTTTGATCTTCTTCGTTTTCGATCATTTCTTTAATTTTTAAACCTGCTTGTTCAGTAACTGTAATCATTTATTTCACTCCTCTTTGAGTATAGTATATGCCTTCTGTTATTGTAACTGCTGGGCCTTTCATCCATACATCCCCATCAGTAGACCAAGTAATTTGTAAATCTCCACCTTGTAGGTGAACAGTTATCGGTTCATCTCGTTTATATTTACCTTCTTGTATCATAGCGACTGCTGCAGCACAAGCTCCTGTTCCACATGCTTGCGTTACACCAGAACCTCGCTCCCATACAACGAAATTTATCTCATTATGCGGCAAACATTCGATAAATTCAACATTTACGCTTTCAGGAAATAAATCATGTTTTTCAACAATTGGACCTAAAGTTGTTAATGGTGCTGTTTTTATATCACTTACTTCAAAAACAGCATGTGGATTTCCCATCGAAACTGCTGAAAATTCATAGCTTTTCTCTTCAAATAAAATTCTATCCTTAGCATATTCCTGATCATTACCAATCATTGGGATTTGTGATCTTCGGAATATTGGTTTCCCCATATTTACTGTTACTTGATTAACAATATTGTTTTCAACATGTACTGTTGCTTCAACAATTGTACTGATCGTTTCAATCTTAAATGAAGTATTATTTGCAATTCCATGTTCATATGAATATTTAGCTACACATCTTAGACCATTACCACAATTTTTAGCTTCTGACCCATCATTATTAAATACTCGCATTTTTACATCAGCAACTTCTGATGGACAGATTAATATCATTCCATCACTACCAATTCCTGTATTAATATTTGAAACTTCAACTGCAAGTTTAGAAAGCTCTTCTTCTCTTAAATTTTCTTCAAACATATTTACATAAATATAGTTATTTCCTAATCCATGCATTTTTGTATAACGAAAAGAATTCATTTTCATGACTCCTTACTTTTTTTATTAATACAAGTATAAAATTTAAATGAATTGAGCACAATAAGAACATCCCCCGTTTCTCGATATAGAAACATTTTAAGAGCTTTCACTTAAGTGAATGCTCATTTTTTTTGCATTAACTTTGCGAAAGATTAAAAATAGTGTACGTAATAAAAATAATATTGGTTAACGTAATTTAACGAAAGAATAGTATGATTGAAATGTTTAAAAGGGTATGATTGAGGGATGTAAAACGGATTTTGAGGAAGACTAAAATATTGTTGAAATAGCTCGAAAAATAGAAAAAGCACTGTTATTTATTAACAGTGCGTGCTTCTTATATTAACATATTTTCTTCTAAGAAAATATAAATATTATCTACTAGCTCGGTTGCCGTTTCTCCAGTAACTACTTCCCCTTCAACTAGTGCAAAAAGTGATAGACTACATTTTCCACAATATCCAAGGCAGCCATATTCTAGTATGTCTAGATTTGGATCACGTTCAAGCTGTTCTAAAGCTTTTTGTGCACCGTCTGCTAGGTTTTTTATACAAAATTCGACTAATGGTCTCACTATTTTTCACTCCTTGCTCCTCATAAAGTTACTCTTTTTTTTTTAAAACGTCAATCCTTTTGAGAATAAATGGAATGAGCTTTATTTTACTGAGTTAGGCGTTGTTATTTTAACATAAAATATATATAATATAATTGTCGAAAAATAGAAAAATTTTTTCATTCAACGCTAATAAAACAAAAGGGGAACATCAACTATGAAAAACCTCGTATTACTAGGTGCCGGATATGGAAATATTCGTGCTTTGTCACGTCTATTAACATCTGATTTACCTGAGGATGTTCATATCACATTGATTGATCGAAATTCTTTTCATTGCTTTAAAACTGAGTATTATGCATTAGTTGCAGGTACAGTTCCAGAGCAACACATTAGAATACCATTACCAACTCATGAGAAATTAAAGGTTGTTTATGGAGATATTACCACAATTGATACGGCAAACAAGAAAGTAGAATTAAGCAATGGAAAATCAGTTTCTTATGATGATTTAATTATCGGTTTAGGTTGTGAGGATAAATACCATAATGTACCTGGTGCACCGGAACATACTTATAGTATTCAAACAATTGAAAAAACAAGAAACGCTTATGAAAATGTAAACAGTCTACCTCCTAATTCAGTAATCGGTGTTGTAGGTGCTGGTTTAAGTGGTGTAGAAGTAGCTAGTGAGTTAAGAGAAAGTAGAAGCGATTTACAAATTTTACTATTTGATCGTGGAAGCCGAATTTTATCAATGTTTCCAGAAAAACTTAGTTATTATGTACAAAACTGGTTTATTGAGCACGATGTAAAAATTGTTAGCAATTCAAACATTACAAAAGTTGAGAAAAATACTTTATTTAACCATGATGATGAAATTCATTGTGACGCTGTAATATGGACAGCGGGAATTCAACCAGTTGAAGTTGTCCGCAATTTAGACGTGGAAAAAGACAATACAGGAAGAATCGTTGTAACGAAATATCATCACATGCCAAACGATGAGCATGTTTATGTAGTGGGAGATTGTGCATCATTACCATATGCACCTTCTGCACAGCTAGCAGAAGCTCAAGCAGAACAAATCGTTATGGTTTTACAAAAAAAATGGAAAGGTGAAGACCTTCCAGAAGTAATGCCTAAAATAAAATTAAAAGGTATTATGGGCTCACTAGGTAAAAAACATGGTTTTGGACTATTCAATGAGCGCCCACTACTCGGACGTGTTCCAAGATTAATTAAGTCTGGAATCTTATGGATGTATAAATACCACAATGGTTGATTAACAAAACATCTTTTTAGTTATATTAATATGCTAAAAAGCCCCTTACATAATTGCTAAGGGGCTTTTTTTTATTCTGTTTTGTCAGATTTAATAACTTCTTTTACACTTTCAACCATCCCTAAAAGCTTTGTAGCGTCTGTCGGAATAACAAGTTTTGATGCATGACCGTATGCTACTTTTTCTAAAGCTTCCATTGAACGCAGTTGAACCATTTCTTTAGTTGGCTCTGCATTTCTCCAAACATCTAATACAAGTTGTTCCCCTCTAGCTTTCGCTTCAGCAAGTTTAATGATTGCTTCCGCTTCCCCTTCTGCGCGTAAAACTTGAGAATCTTTATCTCCACGAGCTTTTTCAACTTGGCTTAAACGTTCCCCTTCTGCTTCAAGAATTTTTGATTGCTTTTCTCCTTCTGCTTTCAGGATTTTTGATTCTTTTTCACCTTGTGCATTTAATACTTTTTCACGACGTGTACGTTCTGCTTGCATTTGTCTCTCCATCGCATTTTGTATATCAATTGGTGGAATAATATTTCGGATTTCTACACGATTAACCTTCATTCCCCATTTATCAGTTGCTTGGTCAAGAATTGCACGGAGTTTATTATTAACTGTATCACGACTTGTTAAAGTTTCATCTAAATCTAATTCCCCTATTAAGTTACGTAAAGTAGTAGCAGTCAAATTGGAAATCGCAGACAATGGATTAGCAATTTCGTATTCATGACGCACAACATCAGTTACTTGATAAAAGACAACTGAGTCTACTTGGATACTAACATTATCTTTTGTAATCATCGATTGTGGTGGAAAATCTACCACAGTCTCACGCAATGTTTTTTTACTAGCTACACGTTCAACAAATGGCATTACAACGTGGATTCCACTCTCTAATTTTCGATGGAATTTCCCTAATCGTTCTACTAGATATACTTCAGATTGTCTAACAATGCGGATACTTGATAATAAAAGTAACACAACAAATAAAACAATAATACCAATAATAATCGGACCAACCATAGAACCTACATCAGACATAGCACTTCTCCTCAATTAGTTATTTTTCACGTATAAAGTTGCACCTTCTATTTTTGTTACAATTACCTTTTCATTTAAAATTAATGGTTCTGTAGAACGGATTGTCCATTCGTCACCATAAACTTTAGTCGTGCCTACTGTATCATCATTTATTTCAACAGAAGCTACAACGACCTCTTTACCAACTAATGCATATACTCCATTTTCTATCGTTTTATGCTGGTGGATTCTTTTTGCAAATTTCTTTGTACTAAGCCACAAAATTAATGCACTAATAACAAAAACGATAAAAGTAAAGGTGTTTGATCCTGTAAAATAATTTACAACTGAAGCTAGAATACTCGCAATACCAATCCATAAGAATACAAAGGTTAACGAAAACATTTCGATAATAATTAATAAAACGCCAATTACAAATAAACTAATCGCAACCATTCCACCCCTCCTCCCAATCCTATATATATGCCAAAAATTGTAATTTATTTGTCTTTACACTTCTATTCTATCATGTAAATCTTCTGCATTTTACATAAAATAATGAATTTTATTAAAACATTTTAATTTTTTTGGAAAAGTGTTAATTACAATAAGAAGCCAATAAAAAACAATTTTTAATCAATAAACCCCCTTACATTTTTGTAAGGGGGTTTATTATTGTTGAAAAACAACCTTGTAATTACCAAATTTTCGTAAAAGGANNCATAGGAGTCGAGCACCCCTCCGTTCCAATCAACTTATTCATTGAAAAAAGTCTGCAATAAATCCTAATCAGATTGCCTTTACTAGAGTAACTCAACTATTTTATATTAATCAGCTTGTAGGTCAATAACTTTCGAACATTAATTAAACTAAACAACTGAATTTGTTTTATAAAAATTAGTCCAAATTATTTTTAACTCCTAAAAAAATCATTACTAGTGACTATTGGAATCATGGAATTACTCAACCATGTTAACATTTTAAACCTTAATAGATCATCTCAAAAATGATAATTTCATCATTAAATAAATGTTCATTTAATGTCCGTTTCCCTATTGACCATTTATATTTCAACACTTTTAAAACCCCTTACATTTTTGTAAAGGGTTTTAATTCATTATAGTTCAATAGCGTTATAAACATCTTTTAATTTTGGATTACCTTCACCAACAACAGTTCCATTTACTAATACTACCGGATAGAAAAATTCATCATTTCTAACTCGTTCAGCGAAATCTTCTTTTTCATTATTCTCTACATTAAATATATCAATGTATTGAAAATCAAAGGCTAAGTCAGGATATTTTCTTTGAAGTGCAGCTTGAAGCCATTCAAAAGTTTCAATTGATGATGGCATTCCTACACAACTTGCACATATTACTTCAGCTCCAAAAACTTCCACTAAAATTTTATTACTCATTTTCTCCTCCTAGCATACAATAAGGGTGTGTCCAAAAATAATTTCAAACACACAAAGTACTCTGTAATAGATTTTTTCCTCTTAACTGATTATAATAAAATTAGTGAAAGGAGTCGATATGAATGGACATGAAAGAACAAGTACAAGAAGTTTTAGATAAATTAAGACCGTTTTTACTACGTGATGGTGGAGACGTTGATTTAGTTGATATTGAGGATGGTATTGTTAAACTTCGCCTTTTAGGTGCATGTGGTAGCTGCCCAAGTTCAACTATTACATTAAAAGCTGGTATTGAGCGAGCTTTATTAGAAGAAGTACCTGGTGTAATTGAGGTAGAGCAAGTATTCTAATATATTTTCAATACTAAAAGAGAGGGTTTAAACCCTCTCTTTTATTTTAGCCATTTAATTTCACGAATCCCTAACTTAGCAGTTGGTAGTCCGATCAAATCATAAAATCCACCTAAAAAAGCTTCAAACTCACTAGTATTTTCAAGATAATTAACTAATTTACGCTCATACCTTTTCCGATCCGCATCACTCCTTGCCAAATAATATCCTTCAATTGTTTCAAAATAGTGTACGGGAAAAAGAAGCCTTGCAAATAATAAACGCCACGCAAAAGTAGATAATGGACTTTTCTTTTCATAACCATAAAAAAATGAAAGGATTTTCTTTTGATAATTATCAGGATTCTCTAAATATTCATCCCTAACCCATTCAGCAAGATCTCTGCTTGGATGATCGTAAATCCATTCAATTGGTACTTTCGCAAAATGAATTTCTTTCTGTCTTCGTTCAGTCATTTTTTGATGACAGATTGTTGCTGCATCAATAACTTGAGGAGTATCATCTAGTTCAGTATCTACAACATATTGAATCGCATTTTCAGTCATTCCGAGATAATAAGGAAAAGATTCAATAAATATTTGTTCGAAAAAATTTTCGGGGTGACTATTCACTTTACTTTGCCAAAATCGTTCTAATTGCTCTAAACGTTTTTCCCATAAATTCTTCCATTTCCCGATTCTATTTAATCTTTTCAATTCATCTGAATATTTTTTTCCTCTTAAATGAAAAATCGCAAGTTCTTCACCGTTATTATTACTGCGTTCATTTTGTCTGTTACTTTTAAATAGAGAATAATTATTTCCATCAATCTTACTCACATAATACCCTTGAACATTTTGAACAAAGGTTGCGACCGATTGATCTCCGGTTGAGCTCATAAAATCACTTAAACTCTTCATTTCCTGCAAATCATCTTCTTTTAAATTTCCAATGGGTGCAAGAAAATACACCCTATTCCGCTGCCAAAACATGTAATATGACTGTACTTGAAGTAATTCAGCTGGTTGAATTTGATAATGAGTAAACATGTCTTGAATGATGTTTTGGTTGCGAATAAACATCATCACTCACATCCTTCTTATACCTACTTAATTAATATATATGTCACAAATCTAAAAACCTGTACCCTACTTTTTCACTTTCTATCTAAAACCCGAATGGCCATACACAAAAAGGGAGAGAATGACGTAGTATATATGAAATGTGGAAGCGAGTTGGTCAGCCCCGACAAGCATAAGACAAAGGCCATGAAAGGTCGCTTTTTATGCTTTTTTTTACTTGGGCAGGCTAATCACCAAAAAATATGTAGGAAAGTGGTTCAACAGATAAGGCATAAGTAATAAATTATATGTCTTAAACAATTTTTTACTATGTTTTAACTTTTTTTATAAAGGGGAATTTTGTTCGATATCGAATCATATATAATTAATCCTCTTATTTCTTTAAAAAAATTTAGTAAAAGTTTTAATTATTTTATGAAATCTCCATTTTAGTTATTTTTATAGTAATTAAATCAATCAATAAGGAAAAGGTGATGAAATGGAATATTTAAATCACGATTTAGAAAAGACTGCATTATCGTTATTAGAAAAAAGAGGTGTTACGCTCGATGACATTGCTGATTTAGTTTATTTTTTACAAAGTAAGTACCATGAAAATTTATCTAAAGATGAGTGTAAACACAATGTTGAGAGAGTCTTGACAAAACGTGAGATACAAAATGCCATCATTACTGGTATTGAATTAGATATTTTGGCAGAGCAAGATAAACTACAAGAGCCATTGTTGGCTATTATCAAAAAAGATGAAGGCCTTTATGGAATTGATGAAATAATTGCCTTATCGATCGTAAATGTATATGGTTCAATTGGATTCACGAATTACGGTTACATCGATAAATTAAAACCTGGAATTTTAGAAAGATTAAACGATAAATCTACAGGCTTAGTAAATACATTTTTAGATGATATTGTCGGAGCGATTGCAGCTGCTGCATCTAGCCGACTTGCTCATCGTGCTGCACATAAAAAGGCAGATCAGATTAAAGCTGAAAATGAATAAAAAAGAGTGGTCTCATAAGTCAATCTATATTTGAGACCACTCTTTCATATTGAAATAATACAAAAACCCCACAAGTAAATTAATTACTAGTGGGGTTTTTAAGTTAATTGATTTCTTAAATATATTTAATCCACTCTTCTAATGAGTCAACTGAATAAGTTGGCTGAGTTTCATAATTTGACAACATATCCCTTGTCGTTACACCAGTATGAACAATTAATGTGTCAACACCAGTATTAATCCCAGCCATAATGTCTGTATCATAATAATCACCAATCATTAATGTATCCTCTTTTGCAACACCGAGAACTTTTAATGCTTGTTCCATAATAATTGATTCAGGTTTTCCAATAAAAATTGGTTTTACTGTAGTAGATACAGTAATAACAGATGTTAATGAACCATTGCCAGGTAATAAACCTCTTTCAGTTGGTATCGCTATGTCACCATTAGTAGAAATAAATGTTGCGCCGTTTCTTACAGCTATACAAGCCTTTGCTAATTTCTCATAATTAATACTACGATCTAAGCCACTAATGACAAAATCCGGATTTTCATCTGTGATTGTTAAACCAACTTCCTCTAGGGCATATTGTAAGCCCTCTTCACCTATCATATAAACAGTAGCATCTGCCTTTTGTTCTTTTATGTAGTTTGCTGTGGCATTACTTGTTGTAAAGACCTGTTCTTTTGTAGTTGGAATATTAAAGGAATTAAGTTTATCAGCAACTTGTTCTGGTTTACGTGTAGAATTATTCGTTACAAAAAGATATGGAATATTTTTCTCCTTTAAAGCCTTTATAAAAAGACTTGCTTCCTCTATTTGCTCCTCACCGCGATACATAGTTCCATCTAAATCAATTAAGTATCCTTTATATTGTTTCATATTGCCACTCCTTACTAGTCAGGCTGTTCACTCAGTAATACAAGAAAACAGCGTTATTTTTACATAGAAAAACTAAAATTATTTTTCCTCATCACTACTAAAAGCATTTATTACTCCTAGCTCTTTATCAAGAAAAGCTTGAACCGAAACCGGGAATTCCTTATATGCTTCTATATTTTCGCTTAATGTCGTCACTATTTTTTCTGTAATTGAAGATGTGTAATCTTGTAATAAATGTTTTCGAATTGGAATTAATTTTTTTATGGATTCTCCAATTGATGCAGTAATAACTTTTTCATCCATTAGTATATCAACAATGTCATCATAACTTCCTGGGTCCCTCATTATAAAGCCATCAATCATTGTATTTCCAATATCTAACATACTATCAATCAAAAGATGTGTCATTCTTTCCAAAGCTAATTCTTCTATTTTATTTTTTGGATGGCTGTTTGACGCATATACCTCAAGCATTGAATTTAAAATTTCAATTCGATCTAATATGTTTTGACGATTTACAAAGTACATATGTACACTTCCTTCTCAATTCTATCTTCTACATTTTATGGACTTATATTTATTTTATAGCTAAATTCGAAAAAAATCGACAAATGAAAGCGTTTCTTACCGATTTTTGTTATATTATATAGGTGAATATTTTTCTGGGGGTTGGACTATTGGATCGTGAATTAGCACTTGAGATTGTAAGAGTTACTGAAGCAGCTGCCCTTGCCTCTGCTCATTGGATGGGTCGCGGTAAGAAAAATGAAGCTGATGACGCTGCTACTTCTGCAATGCGTTCGATGTTTGATTCAGTAAATATGGCAGGTACTGTAGTAATTGGTGAAGGTGAACTCGATGAAGCACCAATGCTATATATAGGTGAGAAATTAGGAACTGGTAATGGACCAGAAGTAGACATTGCAGTTGATCCTCTTGAAGGAACAAATATCCTTGCAAAAGGTCATGCAAATGCTATGGCAGTAATCGCAATTTCTGATAAAGGCAACTTATTACATGCACCTGACATGTATATGGAAAAAATAGCTGTAGGTCCTCGTGCTGCTGGTAAAATATCATTAGATGATCCGATTGAAAAAACGATAGATATTATTGCTGAAGCAAACAATAAACGTGTACATGATTTAACGGTAATTGTCCAAGAACGTCCTCGTCATGAGGAAATCATTGAACGAATTCGTGAAAAAGGTGCTCGTGTTAAATTATTTGGTGATGGAGATGTTGGCGCTGTTATAGCTACAGCATTACCTCATACCGGAATCGATCTCTTTGTAGGTACTGGTGGCGCACCAGAAGGTGTTATAGCCGCTGCAGCGATAAAAGCCCTTGGCGGCGACATGCAAGCTCGATTGGTACCAATGAATAAAGAAGAAGAATTACGTTGTATGGATATGGGTCTTAATAATCCAAGACAATTATTAACATTAAATGATTTAGTAAAAGGTGACGATGCAATTTTTGCTGCTACAGGCGTTACTTCAGGTGAATTACTTGAAGGAGTTACTTTCTTAGGTGGAGACTTAGTCGAAACTCATTCAATTGTAATGAGAAGTAAAACGAAAACTGTGCGACATATTAAAGCACATCACCATTTAGGATCCAAGCCAAATCTTATTTTAGTATAATGGAGGAATAAAAAATGTCAGAACGTTTTTTCTTATATGATGACACTATTCAAGCAAAGACTCGTTTTGTAAGCTTTATGGGAGAAGAGCAAAGACATGATCTTGCTTTAGTATATTCTGATCGTCATTATGGCAAAGTTATGATTATGGATATGCAAAGTAATCGATTTGCAATTATCGGTTCAGATGATTTAAAAGAAGAAGGTTACTTAGAATTTGCTTTCGGAATTTCTGAAGAAAAGGCAGCTGAATTATTAGATTTTCTAAGTGAAATTATATTCTAATTTTTCGATCCTGTGGATAAATAAATTATTTTTACTAAATAATCTGAAAAAAAGTGGATAACTAAAAAGTTGTCCACTTTTTTTGTGATTAAGTCTTCACTTATTCACACTTTTGTTGAAAGATTCAAACTTATCCACAAGGTTTTTATTCTTTCAAAAAATCAAAAAATACTTTATCCACAAATTTTTTATGTTCTAGATTAAACAACTTTCTTTAAAATACTGTGCTCCCTTTAAATAAACAAAAAAAAAATGAGGTTTCCCCCATCTTTTAATTTTTTACTTTCTTAACTACAAAATATTTACATCCAAAATTACAATACTCATAAATATACTCACGTAATGTACTTATTTTTGAATCATATGGAACATTTTTTTGAGAATCGTCAAAAAATCCTCTAAGTCTAAGTTGCTCATAGCCCCAATCCCCAACAATGTAATCATACTTTGAAAGGATCTCTGCATATCTCGCTTTAAAGGCTTCTTCATTGAATCCTTCACGGTAATCTTCAACTACTTCATAGCAAATATTTTGTATGCAAACCAATTTGTATTCTCCTTCCTTTTACTCCCATAAATATGTAACAAATATTTTGGCATACTAATTTTACATTGATGATTAAAAGGTGGTATTTAATATGCGTAAATATTTAGTTTGTTTATTAACCTTATTTATATTAACAGGATGTTCATTCGGTCCAAGTCATTCGAGACAGTTCGATTATGAGGACGTAACATATAAAAATGAACATCGAACAAATCCAACACCTAAACAATTAAATACAAAGCCGATGGATTTAGGCGATGTAAATGCTAAAATGTCAAATAACTCTTACAAAGATTATGGCTTTTCTAGACTACAAAAGCAAGATGTTTTAGGTAAAGATGGCGATTATACATTAACGATTGATAAACAAGAAGTGTCAAAATTCATTTCTTATTTAGTTGTTAAGCTTCCTGATATAGACGATGCTGCTACACTAGTTACAGATCAAGAGGTATTGATTGCTTATCGATCAGATGGAGATAAATCATTAGCTAGAAAACAGGTTGAAAAAACTGCTCAATCTGCACTTCCTAGTTACTATCATATCTTTACTTCAAATTCGATACAAAATATTAATAATATTGAGGACCTAAATAAATATGGTCAGCTTAATGATGGACAATTAGAGCAACAAATTAAAGATTTAGCTGCAGGTTTTGATGTAGATAAGCAAAGCATGCATTTCGATCAGATTTCAAAATAATTATCAAAATAAAAGCACTAGCATAGGCTAGTGCTTTTTAATTATGCTTGTTTAGCAGCTTCTACTTGTTCGTCAGCATGGTATGATGAACGAACTAGAGGACCAGCCTCACAGTGTGAGAAACCTTTTCCTAAAGCAATTTCTTTTAGGGCAGCAAACTCGTCAGGAGTATAGTATTTTTTAACAGTTAAATGAGTTTTCGTTGGTTGTAAATATTGACCTAATGTAATGATATTTACACCTGCAGCACGTAAATCATCCATTGCTTCGTAAATTTGCTCATTTGTTTCACCTAAACCAAGCATGATGCTTGATTTTGTAGGAATGCTAGGGTTAATTTCTTTTGCTCTACGTAAAAATTCAAGTGATCTTTCATACGTAGCTCTTGCACGAACACGTGGAGTTAACTCTCTAACTGTTTCAATATTATGGTTCATAATATCTGGTTTTGCATCCATTAACATTTTAAGGTTTTCAAATTTCCCACCCATATCAGATGGTAAAACTTCAATTGTAGTAAATGGATTTGCTTTTCTAACTTCTCTAACAGTTTCTGCAAATACAGCTGCCCCACCGTCTCTTAAGTCATCACGAGCAACCGCTGTAATTACTACGTGTTTTAAGTTCATTTGTGTCACAGATTCAGCAACTCGAACTGGTTCTTGTAGATCAAGTTCAGTTGGTAAACCAGTTTTAACTGCACAAAAACGACATGCACGCGTACAAACTGCACCAAGGATCATAAATGTAGCTGTTTTTCTAACTGCCCAACATTCATGGATATTTGGACAACGAGCTTCTTCACAAACAGTGTGAAGATTTTTTGATCGCATCATTTTCTTTAATTCTGTGTAAGATTCATTTGTGTTTAATTTTATTTTTAGCCACTCGGGCTTTCTCAAATATTCTTCTTTTTTTGATGCCATTTGAAATTCCTCCAACGTTTATTCGTTTACGACATATTTCATTTTCTCTTCCAATAGTATATATATTACTACATTTTTCGCGGATATGAAAAACTTTCGTTTGATTATCCCTATTATCCCTATAATTTCCATTTATGAAAGTCGCTTCTTTAACCAAACTATATATGTAAATCAATTTAAAGGATGATGGTTTTGAAAAAAATAATTGTACTTTTTTGTATGGTGGTTATCTTCATAATGCCATCATTTACAAATGCAGAAGAAATTAATCAAGCTCAGCTTAATAAAGAACGAATGGCCTTATATAAAAAAGGTGAAACCCTGACTTTTATCCCTTGGTATTACTTTGCAGCTATAGATACTTATGAACGTAATGTACGGAGTGTAAGGAACGATATACCAAAACGCGAAAATGGGGTCCTTTCTATCTATATTAAACCAGAGGATTGGAGCGGCCTATCAAATCCAGTTAAGAAAGACACATACGCTCCTACTATCCATCTTTTTAGCGGTATTGGTTTAGATGGAAATAATGATGGAAAAGCTTCACTAGAAGATGATGAGGATATTCTATACACTTTCATTCATCGATTAAATTTTTATGGACCATCCAGGCAATATATTCGAATGATGCTATGGGATTACTACCAAAGAGCCATAACAGTTGATATTATCGATGAGTACGCTAGTTTGTATCAATATTACGGAAAATTAAATATAGAAGGTAATGCATTCCCATTACCAATTCGTAGTACACATAGTTATCGTAGTACATGGGGTGCACCTCGAAGCTTTGGTGGACGAAGAGTTCATGAAGGTACTGATATTTTTGCAAATTATGGTACTCCTGTAAGGTCTACATGCTATGGAGTTATTGAGACAAAAGGCTGGAATCGAATCGGAGGATGGAGAATCGGAATTCGAGACTTAAGTAATAATTATCATTACTACGCTCATCTAGGTGGCTTTAACAAAGACCTTCAAAGAGGGCAAGTAGTAGAGCCAGGAACACTTATTGGCTATGTTGGAAGTACTGGATATGGACCTCCAGGAACATCTGGAAAATTTCCTCCACATTTGCACTATGGTATTTACAAAGACAATGGTTATTCAGAGTGGTCTTTTGATCCTTATCCAAAATTACGTCTTTGGGAGCGTCAGGATAGAAGCAAATAAAGAAAACTGACCAAGGCGAGTTTTTGGGTA
This sequence comes from Bacillus sp. AFS029533, assembly GCF_002585125.1. Lineage (NCBI taxonomy): Bacteria > Bacillati > Bacillota > Bacilli > Caryophanales > Bacillaceae > Bacillus > Bacillus sp. AFS029533. The sequence continues at coordinate 33,727 of NZ_NUQC01000014.1, forward strand.
AATTGAAACCATTAATGAAAAAAAAGCAGACTAACTTATCGTAGTGTAATAAGTTTAGTCTGCTCTATTTTAAATTTATTTTTTTCCATTTGTTGTTGAAGGAGCTTGTTGAGTATTTGGAGTAAATGGAATATAATTTGGAACTTCCCCATCGATAATTTCAGTAGCAATTGGAACTTCTACCTTCACCTTTGTCGATTTTGTACTAAACGGGATAATTACATTCATATTTACTTCTACATTCATAATAATTTCGACTACAGAATTATCAAATCCAAAAGGCTTAACTTCTTGTGTAACATTAGCCACTGCATCACCGACTACAGAAAAGCGAACTGGTATAGTAGGTCCAATTTTCCCTAAAAGTACTGTATTTGTTACGACCCCAATCGGTACTTTTAAATATAGCCCCTCATGATCCGACTTCATTTTCTTCTTTTCGGCTTTTGATAAAGATAAAAATGATAGATCTCCATTTTCAACTCTACGTATATTTTCTTCAACATGCTGAGTAGTAGAACCAATTATTTTATTGATTAAATATGTATTAGTACTTATTATCGCCTTACCATTCTCATCAACATCCCGAATGATAATATCCTGCCCTTGCAGTTCCTTAGATGCCGATTCATACGCTTCATTGATAACTAAAGAAGCAATTCGTCTTGTTTGTTTCTCAGAATATTTTAAGATTGTAGGTGTGAAAATTTTATCAATTTCCCAGAAAGCATATAAGGAAAAAAATAATAGAACAATACAAATAACTACATATTTATTTGGAAATATATTACGAATTGTTTGTGTTATTTGAGTTGAATTCCTTTTAAATCCGCCAAAAGATTTTCTTTTTGAAACAAAAAGTTTATTTTTTGGAACACGTCTGTACTTAAATCTCTTCATTGTATCCATGCCCCCTTACTAATGGGTATGCATGTCAATGCCTGTTCATTCTTAATGGATTTGTACAATTAAAAATCAACTTTTTTTATTATTTGATTATACTCGATAATCTCTAATTTCAACTCATTATATAAATTCACTTCATAAGGATTGCTTAATTTTATTCCATTTTCTTCAATTATTAGCACAACTGGACGATCTGTAGCAGCATCATTTTGACTAAAAACGATTCCTTGTCTACCATCACTCAATTTTACGTGTAATCCCGTTGGATAAATGGTTAGTAGATCGCTAAATATGCTAATTAATTTAGCATCATATAATTTATCACTCTCATTAATTAATAATGTTAATCCTTCATGCGTGAGCATTGCTTGTCGATATACTCGATTTGAAGTAACAGCATCAAAAAAGTCTGCAATCCCAATAATCTTTGAGAAAAGATGTATTCCTTTACCAATTAAACCTTTTGGATAGCCGCTCCCATTGATCCTTTCATGATGCTGTAATGCACAGTCCGCAACAAGTGGATGAATAGAAGATACTTGTCGTAGCAGATCGTATCCAGCAATTGTATGTTGTTTAATGAATGCATATTCATCTTCAGTTAAACGGCCCCGTTTATTTAAAATCTTTTTGGGTATTGCCATCTTCCCAACATCATGTAAAAGTGCACCTAATCCAAGTAAATTAAGCTGGATTTTACTTAAATCTAATGCCGTTCCAATTCCTAAAGAATAAATAGCTACATTTAGAGAATGAGTAAAGAGATACTCATCATAATGTAATACGTCAATCAATAAAGATAAAACATCCTTCTGTTGCCATAATTCGTTTTGCAGTGATTTTATCGTTTCTTTAAGCCTAGATGAGTTCTTTTCTAAAGATAGCCCTCTTAAATAAAAATCTTCGCTAATTAATTTAACAAAAGCATCTTCTATTGTTTTTGTGATTTCAATGCGAAGTTCGTCTGAAATAATTGTCTTTCCCATTAAAGGTTCTGATGATTGAGCATGTACAAAAACAAATTGAATAGCTAATTTATGTATTCCATTAATCATCTCTTCTGTTAAAGGAATATTTGCATTAACAATCATTTTTCCATGCTCATTATAAATCGGTTTTCTTAAGATCGTACCTGGAACAAGTGTTGATGCTTCAACAACTCTCATTGTTATCTCCTTGAACAATTTTTTAATTAAATATATGGCTCTTCATAACAGTTAATACATTTTAAAATCAATTTTTAGGGCATCGTCTACACAAAAAGCCACTAAAAAAATTTAGTGGCTTTTTTTATATCATCTTTAATAATGCGTCTCTTCCAATCATACCTTTTTGAATACCTAACTTTTCTGCTTCAACAGTAATGGATTCTAAAGGCGCATTTAATAATTCTTCTATTGTTTTTACACCAACTGCTCGGCCTGCGATAATTTGACGATCGCGCAATCTTTCATTTAATAAAGCTACATCTAATGCTCCGCACATAATATATCCGTTATCATTCATAACGACCAATAACGTGGTTTTTGGAAGTAAAACTGTAACAGCATTAAATGTATGATTATCTATTTTAATTGGGCTTAAATTGATCAAGTTCAACGCTCCTTTCTCATTCTAAAATATGAGAAAAAAACAAAAGTGTAACCTGTCTAAACTTGATATATTTTATACATCTTTTAAAGCCGAAAATAACACATCACGAATAAACTCAGGCATAAAAAATCTTTTATGACTAGCATCTCGAATTGTAGGAATTAAATGACCAAACGTAAATAAATCCAAAGTTCCAATCTCATACATTCGATTTAAATCTAACATTTCACCATTAATAAGTAGATCCTCTTTTTTCAAATGCCTTTTCTTATCTTTATTAACAAAAGTGATTCCATCGTAAACCATTTTTCCAATTACTTTCCCTCTAAATCCAAAACCTTTCATCTTTAAATGAGTCAGCTCTTTATCTTCACAACGATTTAAAACATTTAATAATTCCTTACCAGACAAATTAACGACACAAGGATTAATAGGATGTGGGCAAATCCGATGAATGTCACCCTTAGTAACAAGGCCATTATTTAAACCTTCAAGTAAAATACCGGAATTTAGTATACTGATATCTGATTTAGTCCATTGGCGTAGTGCATTTGCTAATAATTTCAGTAATGGACTATCTTTAAACCAATTTACACCCATGTTACTCGGTAGTTGTGTTACTGGTTCATTTAAAATTCCTTTACTTAATCTCATTAAATTAGCCAACATCATTTTCGTCATTTCATCTTGATAATATGTTGGGACTGTATGTACTTCAGTAACTGAAGCTTCAGTATTGATAATACTTTTCGTCTCTTTATTTACAGTAATTAAAACCTCGCCTAAATAGTTACCGTGTTTACCTGTTCCACAAAGTAAAGTTTCACCAGCATACTCTCCATTTGGAAATAAATGATGAGTATGTGCGCCTAAGATAATATCGACTCCTGAAAATTGTTCAGCGATTCTCTGATCGTCTCTCATCCCTAAATGAGAAAGTATAATGACAATGTCTGATTGCGCTTTGACAATTGGCAATATGTTATTTAACATTTCAAACGGATCTTTTATACTCCATCCTAAAGTTTCATAAAACACAGGATAAGCGACTGTTAAACCAATTACTCCTAGCTTTACTCCATTTTTTTCATATATTTCAAAAGGCTTGCTGAAACTCTCGGTACCTTCATCTGAAATGTTTAAATTACCAACTAATACATCAAACTTTGCATCTTCGTAAAGGTTTAACAACTCACCTTTTGATAAGGTAATTCCTTCATTATTTCCTATTGTGATTGCATCAAACTTTGCATCATTTAAAAGTTCCACATTGCCTTTTCCTAAAGTGGCCTCCGAAATTGGATGAAAGCGATCAACGAAATCCCCAATATCAAAAGTAAGAGTAGCTTCACCTTTTCCTGTAGCTAATTCTCTTTTAGACTTCAACAAACCGACGATTGTTGGCCACGTTTCAAAGTGGCTATGAATGTCATTTGTATGGAACAACCGAATATTTATCGTTTGATTTGTTTCCATTGTTCCACCATCCTTTTTTAAATATTTTCTATAATTAATTTTATGCCATAAAATAACACAACTAACCTTAAAATTAATGCGATTGTTTCAGTTTTTAACTTTTGATTAATATATGCTCCAATTTTCCCACCAAACCATGCGCCAGGAATAAGTAGAAGAATGTAGTAGAAATTTACTTCTCCTAATACTATATATGAAATCGAGCTTCCAAGCGTCGTAAACATAACAACAAACATTGAAGTCGCAACAGCTAACTGAGGTGGAAAACCAAATAAAAACGCCATCATTGGTACTAACAATATTCCTCCACCAATTCCAAATAATCCTGAGATGATCCCGATACAAATAGACAATGAAATCGCCAAAGGAAGACTATAGCTATATGTGTATGCCTCGCCTTCTTCATTTGTATATGTTCGTATAACCCCTTTATGTACTTCCTTTGCTTTTTTATTTAATTTTGAAGAAACAAATAGAAAGACTGATATACAGATTAAAAATATACCAAAAAATAAAGTAAAACGCTCCGTATTTAAAAGCGAATTGATGTATGTACCTAGTAAGCTACCAGGAACACTCCCTATTAAAAATAAAATACCACTCTTATAATCGATTCGTTTTTGTTTATGGTACGAAAGGGTGGATGACAGTGAAGAAAACACAATTGTAATCAGTGAAGTTCCAACTGCAACATGAATTGGCACAGTCGAAAAAGCGGATAAAAAGTGATCAATATTAAGTAGCATTGGAACGATAATAATCCCTCCGCCTAAACCAATCAATGATCCGACTGTTCCTGCAGCAAGTCCTATACTGATGAGTATAAGAATTTGTAGAATGATATCCAACCTAAATTTCTCTCCTTTTTAATTACACTAAAAATCTATATTCTCCATGGTTTAAATAATAGTTTAACATAAAAAAACTCGGAATTCCCCGAGTATGAATAATCCTTTATTGTATTGCACTTTGGTGTTTATACATTATTTTTAATTGTTTTTTTAAGTACTTCGTTGATTTCCACACTATAATACCCGATAATTTGTGAATTAAACGCTAACTATTTCTTTAACACACTTAAATTTGCAATCCAAGGACCTACGTCAGTTTTGTATCGTTTTGCCATCACTCTTGCAATTTGAGTTATATGCGTAAGATCATGTACGACAAAAGTGGATAATAATTCTCTTAATTTTACTGTTCCAAGATCTGGGTGAATCCCTTCTAATTCTAAGTGTAATTCAGGGTCAACCAATGATTGTAGTTTTGTAATATTTTCTGCTCTTAAATTCTTGAATTCAAGTAATCTTTCTTCTATTGAGTTCTCATGTTTTTCATTTAAATGCGAAAAACGATCGAATGGTGGGAAATGGTTGTTTCCTTCTTTGTTAAGTATGCAGTTCAACCTTGGAATCCAATTTGTTTTTTCACACTCAATTAGGTGGTCGATTACTTCAGAAGCATTCCAGGTTCCTTCACCTTCATTACAGTTTAACCAAGATTCAGATAAACCCGATAAAAGAGACTCTAATGATTTTGGTGTTCTTTCTAAAACTTCAATCGCTTCTTTAAGGTTAAAATTCATAAAAAACCCTCCCACATATTAAATTCCACAAACATCTCTTTTCCTTCAAGTTAAATTTTACCACAAATAGATCTATCTTATTTTATAAAAACCTTTATTTATCTGAAAAATTAATGAGGTGTAATGTAGAAGGATTTTACTAAAACTAAAAAGCTGCTCTACTTATAGAAACAGAAATCATCTTTAAATATTTATTAAATTATCAAAACAACTGCGGATACTTATTAAATATTTCTAAATAAAAAAGACGAACTTCAAAAGTTCGCCTCCCCTAAAAACTCTATTAACCAATTGAACCTTCCATCTCGAATTTAATCAGACGGTTCATTTCAACTGCATATTCCATTGGTAATTCTTTTGTAAATGGCTCAATGAAGCCCATTACGATCATTTCTGTAGCTTCTTGCTCAGAAATACCACGGCTCATTAAGTAGAATAATTGCTCTTCAGATACTTTTGAAACTTTCGCTTCGTGCTCAAGAGAAATATTGTCGTTTAAGATTTCGTTGTATGGAATTGTATCAGAAGTTGATGCATTATCCATAATTAACGTATCACACTCGATATTTGAACGTGATCCAGCTGCTTTACGACCAAAGTGTACGATACCACGGTACGTTACTTTACCACCATGTTTAGAAATAGATTTCGAAACAATAGTAGAAGAAGTATTTGGAGCTAAGTGAATCATTTTAGCACCAGCATCTTGGTGTTGTCCTTTACCAGCAATTGCAATAGAAAGTGTAAGGCCACGAGCACCTTCACCTTTAAGGATAACTGCTGGGTATTTCATTGTTAATTTTGAACCAATGTTTCCATCGATCCATTCCATTGTTGCGTTCGCTTCACAAACAGCACGTTTCGTAACTAAGTTGAATACGTTATTCGCCCAGTTCTGAATTGTTGTATATCGGCAGTATGCATCCTTCTTAATGATGATTTCTACTACTGCAGAGTGAAGTGAGTTTGTTGTATATACAGGAGCTGTACAACCTTCAACGTAATGTACATGTGCACCTTCGTCAGCAATGATTAATGTACGTTCAAATTGACCCATATTTTCAGAGTTAATACGGAAATACGCTTGAAGTGGCGTATCAACTTTAACACCTTTTGGTACGTAGATGAATGATCCACCAGACCAAACAGCTGAGTTTAATGCAGCAAATTTGTTATCTGTAGGTGGAATTACTTTTCCAAAGTGCTCTTTGAAAATTTCTTCATGCTCACGTAAAGCTGTGTCTGTATCTGTAAATAAGATACCAAGATCAGTTAAGTCTTGTTTCATACTGTGGTAAACTACCTCAGACTCATACTGTGCAGATACACCAGCTAAATACTTTTGTTCTGCTTCAGGAATACCTAATTTATCAAAAGTATTTTTGATTTCCTCAGGTACTTCATCCCAAGACTTTTCTGTTTTCTCTGATGGTTTTACATAGTAAGTAATTTCATCAAAGCGTAAATCTGCTAAGTCTCCACCCCATTGAGGCATTGGCATATCATAGAAATGTTGTAAAGATTTTAAACGGAAATCTAACATCCATTGTGGTTCATTTTTCATACGTGAAATTTCTTCAACGATATCCTTTGTTAAACCACGCTCTGAACGGAAGATTGATACGTCACGGTCATGAAAACCATATTTATAATCACTAATATCCGGCAAATTAGTAGACATTATTCATACTCCCTTCTTATAGAAGAGGAGGATTAAAGCTCAGAGGATTATTCCTCTGATTTTAAGCCCTTCTCCATCGCTTTCCATGCAAGTGTTGCACATTTAATTCGTGCTGGAAACTTTGAAACACCTTGAAGTGCTTCAATATCATCTAAATCGATTGATTCATCGTATTCTTTTCCAAGCATCATATCTGAAAATATTTGAGCAAGCTGTAGGGCTTCCTCTATTTTTTTACCTTTAATTGCGTGAGTCATCATTGAAGCTGATGCCATTGAAATTGAACATCCCTCACCATCAAAACGAGCGTCTGATACAATTCCATCATCAACTTTTAAACGAAGTTCAATGCGATCACCACAAGTAGGGTTATTCATGTTTATTGTTACATCGTTTTCTGATATTGCCCCTACCCCTTTATTACGAGGGTTTTTATAATGGTCCATTATCACTCGACGATATAATGCATCTAGATCAATGTTTCGATTAATAGACATCGCTGAAATACTCCTTCGTTTTAACTAATCCTCTTACAAAAGCATCTACATCTTCTTTTGTATTATACAGATAAAAACTTGCACGAGCAGTAGCAGATACCTTTAACCATCTCATTAATGGCTGAGCACAATGATGGCCAGCTCGAACTGCAATTCCTTCCACATCTAATACAGTTGCAACATCATGTGGATGCACATCTTCCACATTAAATGTAACTAGTCCTGCACGATGCTTTGGACCATAGATTGTTACTCCTTCTACAGTAGATAACTGTTCAAGAGCATAATTCGCAATCTCATGTTCATGCTTTTCGATATTATCCATCCCAATCTCAGTTAAGAAATCAATAGCAGCGCCTAAACCAACTGCACCAGCAATGATTGGAGTTCCACCTTCAAATTTCCATGGTAGTTCTTTCCAAGTAGAATCTTGTAAGTCAACGAAATCAATCATTTCCCCACCAAATTCAATAGGTTCCATGTTTTCAAGAAGATGTTTTTTACCGTAAAGTACACCAATACCGGTAGGAGCACACATTTTATGACCAGAAAATGCGTAGAAATCGCAATCTAAGTCTTGCACATCAACCTTCATATGTGGAGTACTTTGCGCACCATCAACAAGCATGATTGCTCCATTTTGATGAGCAATTGCTGCAATCTCTTTAACAGGATTAATTGAACCAAGTACATTTGAAACGTACATAATCGCAACTATTTTTGTATTTGAGTTAATTGTAGCCTTTGCTTGCTCAACGCTGATTGAACCATCTTCTTCTAGTGGTATATATTTTAATGTTGCGCCAGTAGCTTTAGCAACCTGTTGCCAAGGAATAATGTTACTGTGATGTTCCATATAAGAAATCACAATTTCATCTCCAGCTTTTAAGTTCGTTCTTCCGTAGCTAGCAGCAACTGTATTAATTGCAGTAGTTGTACCTCTAGTAAAAATAATCTCTTCAATTGATGATGCATTAATAAATTTACGTACTTTATCACGAGCTCCCTCGTATGCATCAGTAGCTTTTGTTCCTAGAGTGTGTACACCTCTATGAACGTTAGAATTATATTCTTTATAGTAGTTAGCAACAGCTTCTATTACTTGAACAGGTTTTTGTGAAGTTGCAGCACTATCCAGATATACTAAAGGATGTCCATTTACTTCTTGATTTAATATCGGAAAGGCTTCACGGATTGCTTTAACATCCATTACTTAACCTTCCTCTCAATTACATCAACAAGCATTTTTTTAACTTCTTCAATTGGTAATTCCGAAACTACAGGTGCTAAGAATCCGTGAATAACTAAGCGCTCTGCTTCTTTCTTCGGAATACCGCGACTCATTAAGTAGTACAGCTGAGTTGGATCTACTTTACCAACAGAAGCAGCGTGACCTGCCATAACATCGTTTTCATCAATTAATAGAATTGGGTTCGCATCTCCACGAGCTTTTTCACTAAGCATTAATACACGTGAAGTTTGTTGTGCATTAGACTTAGAAGCGCCGTGTTCAATTTTCCCAATACCATTAAAGATTGAAGTAGCAGCATCTTTTGATACACCATGTTTTAAGATCCAACCTTCAGATCCTTTACCATAGTGAGTAATGTTTGTTGTAAAGTTTTGAGTTTGCTCCCCACGGCCTACAGTAACCATCTTCATGTCACCGAAAGAACCGTCGCCAATTAAGTTTGTAACATTTTCGAAAACTGAGTTTCCATCGTTCATTAGGCCAAGTGCCCACTCGATTTTGCTATCGCGACCAGCGTGACCACGACGAACAACATAAGCAGTAACACCTTTTGCTAAAGTATCAACAGCACCATAACGAACTTTTGCATTATCTAATGTAATTACTTCTGTAATAACGTTAACAACAGCCGCATCTAAATCAGCAGATGTAGAAACATAGTTTTCAACATAAGTAACTTCACTATTTGAATCTGCAACAACAAGAACGTGGTTATATGCAGGTACGTTTTCACCATCAACAACAAAAATAGATTGGATTGGTTTTTCTAATACAACATTTTTAGGAATGTATAAGAAAGCTCCACCATTTACTAATGCTGCATGTAAAGCGATTAATTTATTTTCATCGACTTTTACAGCCTCTGTCATAAAATATTTTTTCACAAGATCTTCGTGATCTTTAATCGCTGTGTGTAAATCTACGAATACTACACCTTTTTCTTTTGCTTCAGAAGAAAGAGAGTGATATACAGCAGAACCATTATATTGTACATAAACTGATTGATCAGTGTCTTCATTCATTAAAGATGTTACTGATTCTGGTAATTGATCTTTTGTAGGAACATTTCCAGCTGTAACATTAAATTCTTTTCCAAAGAAATCCCATTTAGAGATATTTGTTTTATCTGGCTTTGGAAGAGAAAGTGATTCAGCTTTTGCTAGTGCATTTAAACGGAACTCTGTGAAATATGCAGGTTCATTTAGCAATGCAGAAAGCTGCTTAACTGTTTCTTGACTAAATGGAATTGTAGTACCAGTTGTCATGAGAATCCCTCCTATCCGATTAAGCTTCTTGCCCAACAGTCTCGTCTTCGATACCTAACTCTTGTTTAATCCAGTCATATCCTTCAGCTTCTAAACGAGCAGCTAATTCAGGTCCACCTGATTTTACAATACGACCTTGCATCATTACGTGAACGAAGTCAGGAGTGATGTAGTTTAATAAGCGTTGGTAGTGAGTGATGATTAAGCAACCAAACTCTTCTCCACGCATTTCGTTAACACCTTTAGAAACTACTTTTAATGCATCGATATCTAAACCTGAGTCAATTTCATCAAGAATAGCAATTTTAGGTTGGATCATCATCATTTGAAGAATCTCATTACGTTTTTTCTCTCCGCCTGAGAAACCTTCATTTAAATAACGTTGAGCCATTTCTGGATCCATTTCTAAGAATTCCATGTTTTTATCTAATGTACGGATAAATTTCATTAATGAAATTTCATCGCCTTCTTCGCGACGTGCATTCACTGCAGAACGTAAGAAATCTGCGTTTGTTACACCACTAATTTCACTTGGGTATTGCATAGCAAGGAAAAGACCAGCTTGAGCGCGCTCATCAACTTCCATTTCTAAAACATCGTTGCCATCAAGCTCGATGCTACCACCAATTACTTCATATTTTGGATGACCCATAATAGCAGAAGATAAAGTTGATTTACCTGTACCATTTGGTCCCATGATTGCGTGAATTTCTCCACCTTTTACTTCAAGGTTTACACCTTTTAAAATTTGCTTTCCTTCAATTGCTACTTGAAGGTCTTTTATTTTTAATGTAGAAGCTCCCATTTTACACCCTCCATAATATTACATAAAAATTCTATAAAATAGAAAATGGCTATTTTAAGTTCATTCTCATTTTATTCTCATTCTAATCTTAAAGCAATTAAAAAGTATTTTCAAGCTGTGCACTATTTTACCAAAAAAGTTTTATTACGTGTAACATTTTTTCGCAAAAAAAGAATAAATAGAGATACTATATATATAGGAAATAAAAAATCTAATATCACAACTAAAAAAGAGGGAAAAATATGTCTAAAACAACTAAGCTTTCACCAGATCAACAAAAATTTGCGATTAATCAACTACAAACGTATTTCTTACAAGAAAGAGACGAAGAATTAAGTGAATTAAGTTCAATGTTGCTAATAGACTTTATATCACAAAAACTTGGACCTATGTTTTATAATAAGGGAATTGAAGACTCACAAAGATTTATGTCCGAACGAGTTGAAGATCTTTATGCCTTATTGTTAAAAGAACAGATTGAAGATTAAACTTCTTTGCTTTTAGTTTTTAACGACCTTTAGCACTCACTTTAGTAATCGTACATACTCAATTTTAGATTATTCAATATTTATATAGTTGTTCAACTTATTCTTATATTGTTAAAACAAATGAATGTTTTCATTCAGACTCTACCATTATTTACGAAAGTGTTTTATTTCATTAATCAAATTTATTAAATAAATAAAGAAAAGAACCTTATTTATAATGAAGGTTCTTTTTTTGCGTTGTTGAAAAACAATCTTGTTAATTATTAACCAAGTTTTCGTAAAGGAGCCCACGTGGTTGATTTCCACTACAGGATGCTCGCTTTCCATGGGNNCATAGGAGTCGAGCACCCCTCCGTTCCAATCAACTTATTCATCAAAAAAAGTTAATGTTCAAAAGCTAATTCAATATCCTTTACTTAGAGTAAAATAAAAGTTTTTTAATCAGTCTGTAAGTCAATTAAGTTCGAATACCATTTGAAATAATTTATCTAATTTCGTTAAAATTTCAACTTCTGAAAAACAATTAATATAATTGATTGGTATATTAAAATCGTAAAATCATTAATAGATCATCAAACAGTATTTAAGCATCAATAATGTTCTTTTTAATGTTTCCCTATAGACCGCTTAACATTTCAACACTCTGAAGAAAAAAGGTTTTGATCAATTAAATAAATTTACTTCCTTAACTATTTCAAAAACATTTTCCTATATATTCTAAAAATCGGTTTTATTATTGATAAACTTGCACTGGTATAAAGACTTCGGGCATGCCAGCAGCATATGCGGCTACTTCATATTCTTTAAAGATTAATTTTATTCCTGCGTGGTCAAATGCCCATAGTCGATTTTTGTCACTTAAGTCAATTTCGTTAGGAGATTTTATTAATACATATCCTTTATATTTCTTTTGTAATTGCTGATAAGCATATTCTTGTACGGATTTTGTATTTTCGTTTATTAACTTAGATAGTGGAACGATATCACCTGTTTTTACGTCAAAATTAAATGTAGTACCCATTGTCATTCCGTGTGCCCCACCTGTATATGAATACTCATTATAAATAACACTCAATTTATCAAGATTATTGTATAGTACCTTATAAGTAAATACATATTCATAAGGTCTCCACTGCCCTTGGCTAGCATCCCATTTTGACTTAGCTTCTTTCTCATCTTCTAATAGCTTCAAACGATTACTATTCGCTACATCAGCACCTTGTTTTAAGATACTGTTGATCTTTTGTTGTGCAGTTGAATTAGATGCTCCACTTATTTGTGGATACTTAATCGGCGCATCATTTAGTTTTTGTTCAGTAATTTTAATATGTCTCGTTAATGAGTTTTCATTGATCCCGGCTTTCGTTTCCGCACTAACAAATTTAATAGAGCCCAAATTAATACTACTAGTCATTATCATTAATAAGAAATAATATAGAAACTTTTTCACTAGACTCCTCCTATTTTCTTTATCAAAAAATAGTATGAGTATCTTTTAAATTATTTATGAAATATTTTATAAGAGTCTAGATTCTTATAATCAAAAAGCTAACTGTTCTCAACTCATTTTGTTAACTAGTTTAAATAAGTTCATTGCTATCTTAAAAGTGTTTGGTTTCACCTTTTGACTATTAGAAAACACAATTACATATGTTTTCGAAACTGGATCGAATACATTCATACAATTAATTCCTGGAACTACCCCATGATTGTATAAATACTTTCCTTTATTATAAATTCCGTATGCATAATGATTTTGATACGGCTTAATAAATTGAGTAAAACTTTTACTCAATATAAGTTTATTTGAAATAAGTGCCTCGTCCATTTTTTGTAGTCCTGAAACCGTTGCATAAATATCTCCACAACCTAATAAATGGTTAAAATTTGGTATTCGTAATTGCTTCGGAGCATTTTTAGATTGAATTAATAAATAACCTAGTGCATGATTTCCTTTTTTATAAAAATCATTACCCTGTCCAATTTCAGTCATATTCGCTTTATTGAAAATATGTGTTTTTATATATTCTCCATAAGGAATTCCAGTTACTTTTTCAATAACGTAAGCAAGTAAAACATAATTTGTGTCATTGTAATCCCATTTGTTCACCGGTTTATAGTGAGCATTTGATTTAACTATTTCCTTTATTAAATTAGTCGATGAAATTGGATTAAATAACTCTTTTTGTCTCCTAATCCCTGAAGTATGAGAAATTAAATGAAATAATGTTAATTTTGATCCATTCGGAAATTCTGGTATATATTTTGAAATCGGATCGTTAAACGATATTTTGCCTTTTTCTTTTAATTCCATTAACAACGTTGAAACAAAAAATTTAGAAATTGAGCCAACTGGATAATACGTATTTGGTGTGTTCTGTAACTGATTTTGGATATCTCGATAACCGTATCCTTTATTAATGATATTTTCTTCATTCTTCCTAACAAGAACAACTCCATTAAAATGAATTTGCTGTAAGTAGCGATCAATCTCTCTAGAATTCTCATTTTGAACATTAGTAACTTTAACGGTATTCACAGTAGGGTAATTCGGAACTGTCCCTTTCGCAGCGTTTTTATTCCAGATAAAACTACAAAATGGAGACATTATTAAAACAGTTAAGAAACTAGGAATCAAGAACAAATAAATCTTTTTCATCATTTACAATCTCCCATAGAGCAGGGCCAATAGGATTTTCCCATTTCCCCATTATTTTTACTTCCCTCTATTTTTTTGTTCATTATTACTACCTTTTCCTAATTATATGAACAATCTTGTCCATTAATCTTTAAAATTTAATTAGAAAAAATTTACTTAACCTTTAATAATTTATTATCTGTTTGTAATTTTAAAAGGTGTTTGGTTAATTTTTCATCTTTTTTTCGGTGTTATAATACGTCTAGCTAAAAATTAAGAAAGGTGAAAACAAATGGGTAAAATCCATATTTTCCGTTCAAAGACTTTAAGATTTTTATTCTATACTGCGTTTTATTTATCAATTTTACTTGCACTACTTTACCTATATGGATTTAAAGATTCATTTACTGGGAGCTTTATATATAACGATTTTTAGGACGTGAGCTGATGAAATCAATTATTGAACAAATAGATTATTGGGCAATTAACACCCCAAACACGATCGCATTTCAAAATAGTGATTACTCTTTAACATATAAAACTTTAAAGCAACAATCAGATGCGATTGCTAGCTGGATGATTAAAAATAATTTTACGAATAAGCCTATTATTGTGTATGGGCACATGCAGAAGGAAATGATTTCCATTTTCTTAGGAAGTGTAAAAGCAGGTTGTGCATATATTCCCGTTGATGAGTCTATTCCTTTTGAAAGGCTCAAAAAAATGATTACTAATTCTGGAGCAACTTTATTAATTACACCAAAAGATATTACTTTAGAGTTTGAATCCATTAAAATCATAAATTTTGGAGAACTACAGGAGATAATTGATTCTACTGATCTAGTCAATTCTTTAACTGATTTTAATGTTAAAGACGATGATACATTTTATATTATCTATACTTCCGGCAGTACTGGAGATCCAAAAGGTGTGCAAATTAGTGAAAAAAACTTACGTAGTTTTACCGATTGGATATTGAAGGATTTTAATATACACAATGGACAACGATTTTTAAATCAAGCACCTTTCTCTTTTGATTTATCAGTAATGGATTTATATCCATCTTTATTGTCGGGTGGCACACTCATTGCTGTTGAAAAATCTTTGGTTGAGCGACCAAAAGTATTATTCGATTATTTAATGGAAAGTGATATTGAGGTTTGGACTTCTACACCATCATTTATAGAGATGTGTATGATGAATCCAAATTTCAGCGAATCCTTACTACCAAGCTTAAAGACTTTCCTTTTCTGTGGTGAAGTACTATCGAATAATAGTGCTAAACAGCTTTTATCTAGATTTCCTAAAGCAGAGATCTATAATACTTACGGTCCAACAGAAGCAACAGTTGCTGTAACATTCGTTCAGATTACCGAAGAAATCATAAACCAATATTCCCCATTACCGATTGGAACTCCGAAAGACGATACAATCATTTACATTATGGATGAATTGGGAAACCCACTTCCAGATGGTGAAACAGGGGAAATTATTATAGCTGGTCCAAGCGTTAGTAAAGGTTATCTTAATAATCAGTTAAAAACTGATGCAGCCTACTATCAAATAAATGACATGCGCGCCTATAAAACGGGTGATTCTGGTTACTTTGATCAAGGACTATTGTTCTATAAAGGTAGGATCGATTTCCAAGTAAAACTACACGGTTATCGGATTGAAATTGAGGACATTGAAAATAACATTAGAAGATTACCATTAGTTCATTCTGCAGTTATATTACCGGAGATGAAGGATGGTAAGTGTATAGATTTACATTGCTTAGTAGTCGTTAAAGAACACGATTTCGAAAAGGAATATCACTTAACACGTTTTTTAAAACAAGAACTAAATAAATATATGCCGACTTATATGATTCCAAGAAAATTTAGTTTTTTACAAAGTTTACCAATGACAACGAACGGTAAAGTTGATCGAAAAAAATTATTGGAGCATGCTGATCAATGATCCCATACGGTAGTTTTACGTTCTTCGGTATTTTAATTGTTTTATTAATCCCAGCAGTAGTATTAGGGTTTTTAGGAAAAAGATTAACTACCTACACAACATTTCTTTCTTTTGTGTTTTTATTATTAATCTTTTCCTCTTCTAAAATACAAACCTACTACCTAGTTGCTTTTATAATTTGGGTAGTTATTTTAATAAAAGGTTACAGTGTTTATCGGAAGAATGCGAACCATTCAACTGTTTATTACTTAAGTGTTTTTCTATCAATTTTACCTTTAATAATTGTAAAGGTTTCACCGATATTTGAAAGTACTACCCTTGTAGGCTTTTTAGGAATTTCGTATTTAACATTTAAAGCAACACAAGTCATTATTGAAATTCGCGACCACAGTATAAAAGAAATAAGCATTGTTGATTTCCTTAAGTTTTTATTATTTTTTCCAACGATCTCTTCTGGACCAATTGATCGTTTTAGGAGATTTCAACAGGATAGTCAAAAAAAGCTAACGGCTAGTGAATACCAGGAGTATTTTCAAATTGGTGTTCATAAAATTTTTATTGGTTTTCTCTATAAATATATAATTGGTTATTTAATTAACGTTCATATACTTGAAACACAGCTTGTTGTAGGGCATACTTTCGTCTCAAATCTAACGTATATGTATGCATATAGTCTGTACTTATTCTTTGATTTTGCAGGTTATAGCGCATTTGCAATCGGCGTTAGTTATTTAGTAGGTATTAAAACACCTGAAAACTTTAATATGCCATTCATTAGTCGAAATATAAAGGACTTTTGGAATCGCTGGCATATGAGCTTATCATTTTGGTTTCGTGACTATGTATATATGAGAATGGTATTCTTACTGACTAAGAAAAAAGTGATAAAAAATAGAAGAAATATATCTTATATCAGTTACACTACTTTATTTTTACTAATGGGTGCTTGGCACGGGATCCAAATAAATTACCTATTATATGGTTTATACCAAGCTTTATTGATGTGTAGTTTTGATTGGTTTGAACAATTCAATAAGAAAAAAAAGATTTGGAAAAATAATAAACTAACACATGTATTAGCGGTTATTATTACATTCCATTTTATTTGTTTCGGATTTTTAATATTTTCAGGACATCTAGTTAACTAAAGGAGAATGAGTATAATGGAAAATTTAAGAGCAGAGGTTTTAAAACTTTTAGCAGATTTATGTAATACAGATGAAGTGATTGAAAATCCAGATATTCTGATTTTTGAAGAAGGATTATTAGATTCATTTGGTACAGTTAGCTTATTAGTTGAAATCGAAGAACAAATCGGTATCAACGTAACGATTTCTGACTTCGATCGTGAGGAGTGGGCAACACCAAATAAAATCATTTCGATTTTAGAGGCTAGAAAATGAAAAAAGTTCAATTTTTGGGGATGATAACAGCTATTTCCATTTTTTTACTAGCTTTATATCTTCCAAATTCTTTTTATGAACTATTTATTACAAAAGAACGATTAAATAATACTGCAGCGTCTTTAAATCCTGAAACATTTCAAGGGACATTACTTCAAAGTAAAATGTTAAAAGACCCAAAATTCTTACCTATTTTTGGGTCTTCAGAACTTGCTAGAAGAGACCCCTTCCATCCTTCTAGATTTTTTATGGGAGAAAAAGATGAATTTACTCCCTATCTAATTGGTCGAGGGGGATCACAAAGTCTCGTTCATTTTCTAGACTTAGCATCTTTAGGTGATGGAATAAAAAATAGAAAAATTGTATTTGTTTTATCTCCACAGTGGTTTATTCCACATGGCATTGACGATACTCATTTTTCACCTAATTATTCTGCGCTTCAAACTTATTCATTCGTTTTTAATAATACAATTGATATTTCAGTAAAGAGACAAATTGCAAAGAGACTTTTAACGCTATCAATTATCAAAAAAGACTCTTTATTAGTAACCCAATTAAATGCTTTTATATCAAATAACAAAAAAGTTAAGTTCAAGGCAATGGCTGAAAAACCGTTAGCTTACACATATTTAAAAATTCTCGAAAAGAAAGATCTTTTCGAGACCGTTATAATGGATCCAGATAAAAACTTCCGATTAAAAAAATCAAAATATGAAGATTTATCCTGGGATCGAGTAGCTCAAGTTGCCGATAAAATTGGCAAACGAGAATCAACTACTAACCATTTCGGTATAATTAATAAATACTATATAAAACACATTCAAAAACGTCTTCCAGCTTTAAAAAATTATAAACGAAATAGTAACTATGGTGTATCGCCAGAATATGATGACCTTCAAATGGTATTAGCATTACTAAAAAAAGAGCACACAAAAGCGTTGTTTATTTCCGTTCCAGTAAATGGACCATGGTATGATTACGCTGGATTCCCTAAAGAAGGTAGAGAAGTATATTACAAAAAAGTAAAAAAACAAATTGAAGATGCTGGCTTCCAAGTAGCTGATTTTTCTTCACATGAATACGATGAGTTTTTCCTAAAAGATACAATCCACTTAGGCTGGAAGGGCTGGGTATATGTAGATCAATCTTTAAATAAGTTTTATTCAGTAAATCACACTCCCCCTACCGCAAGTTTAAATCATAGATATCAATGAAAAAAGCAGACAAATGTCTGCTTTTTTTACGCTGTTGAAAAACATCTTAAATTACCAAATTTTCGTAAAAGGGTATAGTGAGGTTGATTTCCATTACAGAATGCTCGCTTTCCATGGGGCGAGATTCTTTAGCCTCCTCGNNTCAGGCTTCCCGCATATCCCATTTTCCCTAATGACCATTTTATATTTCAACACTCTGAAAAAGCAGACAAATGTCTGCTTTTTTATCTCTAAGAATACTTCCTATTAATCAGTAAGAATTAAGTAGTTGATGAACACTCGAAAAATTAATATATTCTTTAAACTGCCAAATACTAAATTAAAACATAAACTTGAAACTTCATTTATAATAAAAACGTTAACATTAATTATTAAACTGTTGAAAGAAGGTTTCTAATTTGGCACATATTTTGGTAGCGGGAAAAATCCCAGAAAAGGCTGAGGAATTATTAAAAGATCATCATGTTATTGTTTATGAAAATGAGCAATTAATTACAGAAGATGAATTGTGTGAACTTGTTGGTGGGGTAGATGCAATTTTAAGCTTACTATCCACTCCAATCACAAAAAGAGTAATTGATGCTGCTACAAATGTAAAAATTATTGCTAATTACGGAGCAGGATTTAATAATATCGATGTAGATTATGCAACTAGTAAGGGGATTCACGTTACAAACACTCCACTTGTTTCAACAGACGCAACTGCTGAGCTAACTTTAGGAATTCTCTTAGCTATTTCCAGAAGAATAGTCGAAGGAGACGAACTTTGC
Source organism: Bacillus sp. AFS029533 (assembly GCF_002585125.1). NCBI lineage: Bacteria > Bacillati > Bacillota > Bacilli > Caryophanales > Bacillaceae > Bacillus > Bacillus sp. AFS029533. The sequence goes on from NZ_NUQC01000014.1 coordinate 53,262, forward strand.
CGTACAAAAGGTTTTGAAGGATGGGCTCCATTATTCTTTAGAGGAACAGAAGTAACAGGAAAAACTTTAGGTATTTTTGGTTTTGGAAATATCGGACAAGCAGTAGCTAAGCGAGCTAGGGCGTTTAATATGAAGATTATTTATCATCAACCAAGAAGATTAAGCAAAGAGCTTGAACAAGACTTAAATGCCACTTACGTATCACTGGAGGAATTATTACAGACTTCTGACTATATTACCCTTCATTGTCCTTACAAACCTGAGCTACACCATTTATTTGGAAAAGAAGAGTTTTACAAAATGAAAGACACTGCGTTTTTTATCAATGCAGCTAGAGGTCCTTTAGCCAACGAACAGGAATTAGTAGACGCATTAAAGGACGGTGTTATTGCTGGTGCAGCTCTAGATGTATTTGAATTCGAACCTAAAATAACAGAAGAACTAAAATCACTTACAAATGTTGTATTAACACCTCATATTGGAAATGCAACATTTGAAACTCGTGAAGCTATGTCTGAAATAGCAGCTAAAAATATTATTGAGGTTATGGCTGAACGCCCACCAATCTCATCTGTAAATCAAGTTTTTGTAAAAAGTTGATAAAACGCGCAAGGAAATGTCAGTTTAATAAACAAACATAAAAAAAAGGGTGTCTCAAAACTTATGAGACACCCTCTCTTATGTGATTATTGACTTACAGGTACTACAGCACCTTTATATTTTTTAATGATGAAATCTTGAATTTCTTTAGAGTGTAATACTTTTACAAGCTCTTTAATTTCTTTTTTATCTTTATCACCTTTACGAACAGCAATAATGTTTACATATGGAGATTCTTTACCTTCTAATGCAATAGCATCTTTCATTGGGTTTAACCCAGCATCAATCGCGTAGTTTGTGTTAATTAAAACTGCATCGCCTTCATTGTTTTGGTAAACTTTTGGAAGCATTCCAGCGTCTACATCAGCTTGGAATTTTAAGTGTTTTGGATTCTCAGCAATGTCTTTAATTTGAGCTGTAGTTGGATCAATTCCAGCTTTAAGTTTAATTAAACCTTCGTGTTGTAATAAGCTTAACATACGACCATGGTCAGCTACTGAACTACTCATGATAATTTTAGCTCCATCTGGTAGATCATCTAAGCTCTTATATTTTTTAGAGTAAACTCCGATTGGCTCAATGTGGATCCCACCAGCGTTTTCAAATTTATAACCATTTTCTTTCATTTGAGACTCTAAATATGGAATGTGTTGGAAATAGTTTGCATCTAATTCTTTTGAAGCTAATGCTTTATTTGGTAGAACATAATCTTGGAATTTAACAATCTTTAAGTTAATCCCCTCTTTTTTAAGAAGCGGTTTAGCTTGTTCTAAAATAACTGCGTGCGGTACATTTGATGCACCAACAACTAATTCTTTATTTTTATCTTCTCCACCTTTATTACATGCTGCTAAAGATAATGCTAAAACACCTGCTCCTAATAAACTTGCGATTTTTTTGAATTTCACTGTTAGTTCCTCCCTTATATGTTAAGCTCTTTTATCTATTTTTGTTGTTACTAAATCTCCAATAAATTGAAGAATGAATACGATTAATAAAATAATTACTGTCGCAACAAGCGTTACTTGGTTATTAGAACGTTGGTATCCTTCCATAAATGCTAAGTTACCAAGTCCGCCACCACCTACTACACCAGCCATAGCTGTATAACCAACAATTGCGATTGTAGTAACAGTTAAACCTGAAATTATTGCTGGTAATGCTTCTGGAATTAATACTTTCAAGATGATTGTAAAGGTACTAGCTCCCATTGCTCTTGCAGCTTCGATTACACCTTTATCAATTTCTCGTAAGCCGATTTCGACCATCCTTGCATAGAATGGTGCAGCACCAATTATGAGTGCAGGTAATGCTGCTTTTGCTCCAAGCATAGAGCCAAGAATAAAGATCGTAAATGGAATTAATAAAATAATTAAAATGATAAAGGGTATTGAACGAAAAATATTTACAAACGCTGCTAGGATAGTATTAAAAAATTTATTTTCAAGTAACTGATCTTTACTAGTTAAAAATAAGAATAAACCTATTATTAGTCCAAAAATGAACGTTGCAAGCGCAGCTATTACTGTCATGAATAATGTTTCTTGAGAAGCTAAAAGCATTGCATCCCAATCAACATTCGGAAAAAGTTGTGTCATCTTATGCTACCTCCACTTCAACTTGTTTTGATTCTAAATAAGTGATTGCCTCTTTGATGTTATTTATGTCTCCAACAAGTTGAATCTTCATTGTCCCATAAGAGCCTTCAGCAGTTTGAACAATTTTTCCTTGCAAAATGTTAATCTCAATATCAAAGTGCTTAACTACTTCAGAAATATGTGGTTGATCTGCTTGACCATTTTTAAAGGTTAGCTTGTAAGTATTATCCTTCCCATCACCTTGAGAAATTACTTCACCTTCATCATTACCTTTGATTTGCGTCACAAATTTCTTTGTAATTGCTTGTTTAGGACGAGTAAATACATCAACAACATGGCCTTCTTCCACTACATTTCCGTTTTCCATTACAGCTACTCGTTGGCAAATCTTTTGAATAACATGCATTTCATGAGTAATCAGGATAATTGTAATACCAAGCTGTTTATTAATATTTGTCAATAAAGATAATATTGAATCTGTTGTTTCTGGATCTAATGCAGATGTCGCTTCATCACATAAAAGAACATCAGGGTTATTAGCAAGTGCTCTTGCAATTCCAACACGTTGCTTTTGACCTCCACTAAGTTCAGAAGGATAAGCATTTTCTCTTCCTTCAAGACCTACAAGTTTGATTAATTCTTTCGCACGATTAATGCTTTCCTTTTTTGAAACTTTAGCAATTTCAAGTGGGAAAAGTATATTTTCTAATACAGTTCTCGACCACAATAAATTAAAATGCTGAAAAATCATTCCTATTTTTTGTCTTGCTTTTCTTAATTGACTAGATGAGCATTTAGAGATCGATTGACCATTAATAATTACTTCACCTGATGTAGGGGACTCAAGTCCATTTAGCATACGTAATAACGTACTTTTCCCTGCGCCGCTATATCCGATCATGCCAAAAATTTCACCTGCTTCAATATTTAAAGAAACATTTTGTACTGCGGTAACTGTGCCTTTTTTACCTTTGTAAGTTTTGCTTACATTATTTATTTGAATCATACACTTGATCTCCTTTCAAAACATTCTAACAACTTATCTTTCAATTTTTTGTAAGTAAGTACTTTTTTAGTCGGATAAAACAAAAAAACCTTTCAACTCACATGAGCAGAAAGGTTTAACATACAAAAAGTATTCCTTTCTCTCATCTCTCAAAGCATATGCTTTGCAGGAATTAGCACCATTTCAATGACGATCATTGACGGTTGCTGGGTTTCACAGGGCACAGTCCCTCCACCTCTCTCGATAAGAGCTAACTTACGATCTATTAAGTTGTTTAACGTAATTTCTTTAACGTAAGTCCAATTCTACAAAGTTAGACAGTAGTTGTCAACAATTTTCTAAAAGTTTTTTTTCGTTTTCAACGCTCGTATATTGAAAAATCGTTTCCATTAGTAGTAATAATCGATAATTCCCTTCAAAAGAAGCATCATTCAGTTTTAATAAAAGTCCTAACCTTTGCGAACCTGAATATAGATATTCCCATCCATCTTTTGAAAAATTAACTCTAAGTTGCGGAATCGAACGATCAATTACCTCGATAAAAGGAGCCTTTTTACTTAACTTTATAAAAACTTTTTCATTTAGACAGTTAAATTCTACAATCCTTTCTTCGATTGGCAAAATGATTTGTAAATATTCTTTTTTTATAAATAAGTTTCTAGCTAGTCCAATCCACTCCTTGATTTCCATAATAAACACCTCTTCTTGGATTCTTTATCTTATTTTCTCATAGATAAGAGGTGTATTCTTTATATTTCGCTCGACATTTACCTTGATAAAAATCTATATTTTAATTTTATTTCTACAGCATTCAACTCATTTCCCGAGAAATATGTCTAAAATCAGGAAATATTTTAAGACATATAAAAAGAGTGCAACATACTGAATGCACTCATCGTTTAATATATAAATTATATTTTTTTAACAATTCATGTAAATATGGTACCGATTGGAAAGCGTAGATTTTTTGTCTCATTTCCCCATTCTCAAAAATAAGTAAACAAGGTACACTTTCAACCTTCCAACTTTGAGCTTCTTCCACTATTTCATTAATATTCACCTTACTTATTGGTAAGTTTGGCAGAATCTCATTTACAATTTCTAGCATTTTAGAAGCTACTTGGCATGTACCACACATTGCGGTATAGATATAAATAACTGTAGTCTCTTTTGATTGAACTCTTTGCATTATTTCATTCTTTGTCCATTGCTGCATGATCTTAATTCCTCTTTAATTTGTACGTAAATAATCTGTAAATACCGAAATATCCGCTCCTAATAATACACTAGCTAAATGTTGACTCGGAGCTGTTGCCACTTCTCGATAACTTCTATCAATGTACAGATGCTCTGCCTGTGGAAATTCTCTTTTTAACAATCTTCTAAGTTTTTCACCAGCCTCATCTGCATCGACTAATACATAAATTTCTCTTAAATCTAACATTTCAGCAAGCTCATCTAGCTTTGAAGTACCAACTGTACCATTCGTACAGATAATATCTACAGGCTCCTTTATGATTGTCTGTATTTTCCTCTTATCAGTAGTACCTTCGACAATGATAACTTTTCTTTGATCTTCAATATTCACTGGGCATCACCTAATGTATAAGACTCAAAAACTTTTGACTAAAAATCTTTTGTATATAGTATATTCGATTTTGCCTTTCTTGTTTCCTTTTTTTCCCTAAATGAAAATGTCCCTTTAAATTATGTTTTATGTAAATAAGTTAAGCTTTATTACTTTTATTATACACATAAAATAAAAAAGCGCCCAAAAAGGACGCTTAATTAGATAATTAATCTTGATTAATCATTTCTTCGTATTGACCAGCAGTCATTAACTCATCAAGCTCTGAAGCATTTGTTGCTTCAACAACTACCATCCATGCTTTTTCGTATGGAGATTCGTTTACGAATTCAGGATTTTCATCTAGATCAGAGTTTACTTCAATTACTTTACCACTGATTGGAGCATATAGTTCAGATACTGTTTTTACAGATTCAACACTACCGAATGGCTCATTAATAGTAAGTTCATCGCCTACTTCTGGTAGCTCAACAAATACGATATCTCCAAGCTCTGATTGAGCAAAATGAGTAATACCGATATAGTATTTATTACCTTCAACTTTTACCCACTCATGTTCTTCTGAATAACGTAGTTCATTTGGAATTGACATTGTGAAATCCTCCTCTGATTAATTACCTTAAATTATATAGTTATTTTATAACCAAACCTTTTCAAATACTTCCTCATTAAAACCAACTGTCGCTTGATCTCCATTAAAAAGTAGAGGTCTTTTAATTAGTTTACCATCTGTACTTAATAGTTCTAAAAGCTCGTCCTCTGTTTTTGTTGGAATAACATCCTTCAATCCAAGCTCGCGATATTTAACGCCACTTGTATTAAATAATTTATTTATTGAAATTCCACTTGCTTTAAAAATATCAGCAAGTAATTCCTTTGAAGGTGGATTTAATGTAATATCAACTGCTTCTACTGGAATATTATGCTCTTTAAGCCATGAAGCAGCTTTTCGACAAGTTCCACATTTTGGATATGTATAAAAAATGATACTCATTTAGCAACTCCTCCCAAAATCTATTTTATCACAGGGAATAAGTTAGTTTAAATAGTTCCGTTCGAAAATTCTGTAATAATTTGTCGTCCAACCCATTATAGCAATATTAGTAGTACTAAACCAGTAGAACGTTCGTGTTTTTCGGTGTATTTCAACAAAAAATTTACTTTTTTAAAAAATACTAAGTAATTCCTTGATTTCCCCCAATATAGTTAAATATTATTCAACATATACTAGTATGGCACAACTCATGGGAAAAATATCCTATCTATCGAATGAATTAAGAAAAAACTGCCAATCAACAGATCGGCAGTTTTTTTAGATTAAACAGTATAACGCTCATCAGCTAATACATTAGCTGCAATTTCACGCTTCTTCGCAATTACATTAATTGGCGTATGACGTGTAAACTTACGAAGTGCTGAAGTCATCATTCTTAATGTATCACCAGTCTCAACAGCAACAAGTGTTTCCTTCGCATGAGCTTCGATTTCATTAAATGCTTCTTGGCAGAATACTTGAGTATAAAGTAATTTTTGGTTTGATTTTGCTAAGCCTACTTTATTGATCGCTTTTTCAGTACGTAGAACTGTAGATTCCATCGCGTAAATATTGCTTACGATATCTGCAATATTGACTAGAATCTCTTGTTCATTACTTAATGCTTTACCGAATTTTTGAACGGCTAATCCAGCAATCATGATTGCGATTTTTTTCGCATTTCGAACTAAATATTTTTCTTGCTCTAGAGGAGCGTCTCCAACTTCTTCAGGCATTAACATCATTAGTTCTTCTTGAATTTGTTGTGCTTGTTGAAGTAATGGTAGTTCTCCGCTCATTGCTTTTCGTAGGTAAGTGCTTGGTACGATTAAACGGTTAATTTCATTTGTTCCTTCAAAGATTCGGTTAATACGAGAATCACGGTAAATACGCTCAATTTCATATTCAGCCATGAAACCATATCCGCCATGGATTTGTACACCTTCATCAGCTACATAGTCTAATACTTCAGAACAGAAGAATTTATTTAGTGAACATTCAATTGCATACTCTGCTACAGCAGCTGCTACTGCTTTTGGATCTTTTGCTTGCTCTTCAGTTAATTGACTGAAGCGATCCTCAAAAAGTCCTACAGTACGATATGCTGAACTTTCACTTGCATAAATTTTGGTAGCCATACTTGCTAATTTTTCTTGAATTAAACTAAATTTAGCAATTGGTGTTTTGAATTGTTGGCGTTGGTTAGCATACGTTGCTGATAATTCTAATGCACGTTTTGAGCCACCAACTGTACCTACTGCTAATTTATAGCGACCAATATTTAAAATATTAAATGCAATAACATGACCTTTTCCAATATCACCTAAAAGGTTTTCTACAGGAACTTTCACATCTTCTAAAATCAATGTACGAGTTGAAGATGATTTAATTCCCATTTTCTTTTCTTCTGGACCAGTCGAAACACCTTCATAATCTCTCTCAACGATAAATGCTGAGAAGTGCTCTCCATCAATTTTTGCATAGACAACAAATACATCTGCAAAAGCAGAGTTTGTAATCCATTGTTTTTCACCGTTTAAAATGTAGTGAGTTCCTTCAGCATTTAATTTAGCGACAGTTTTTGCTCCTAATGCATCTGATCCTGATCCTGGCTCAGTTAATGCATAAGCTGCAAATTTCTCACCTGATGCTAATCCAGGTAAATAACGTTGCTTTTGATCATGATTTCCAAATAATACGATCGGAAGTGTACCGATCCCTACGTGCGCTCCTTGAGAAAGTGAGAATCCACCACCACGTGCAATTTTTTCTGTAATTAATGCTGAGCTAATTTTATCTAATGCGATTCCACCATACTCTTCTGGAACATCTGCAGCTAATAATCCTAGCTCACCAGCTTGTTTTAATAATCTTACAGTGCGATCAAATTCGTGTTGCTCTAAATATTCTAATTCAGGTAAAACTTCATTAATTACAAAATCTTCAGTTGTTTTTGCAATTAATTTATGCTCATCCGTAAAATCCTCTGGTGTAAAAACTTTATCAAAAGTCACTTCTGTTGTTAAAAAGCTTCCGCCTTTAAGTAAGTTACCGATTGTTTTTTCCATCAATAATTCCTCCTATTTTCTATTTACTAGTTTGAAGACATGATACTAACAATCTATTTCCGTACATCTATTAAACTAATTCAAATACTCCGGCAGCACCCATTCCGCCACCAACACACATCGTTACGATACCAAACTGCTCTCCACGTCGCTTCATCTCATGTAATAGAGATAAAGTTAATTTAGTGCCAGTACAGCCAAGTGGATGCCCTAATGCTATCGCTCCACCATTTACATTTACTCGGTCTTCATCAAGACCTAAGTGACGAATAATTTGAATTGATTGAGAAGCGAAGGCTTCATTTAATTCAAAAATTCCAATGTCAGATAAACTTAATCCTGCTAATTTAAGAGCTTTTGGAATTGCTTCAACTGGTCCAATTCCCATCACTTCAGGAGCTACTCCAGCTACTGCAAAAGAACGGAATTTTAATAACGGACTTAGTCCTTCAGCTTCTGCTTTTTCACGATCCATTACTAATACTGCTGCTGCCCCATCACTTGTTTGTGAAGAGTTTCCAGCAGTTACAGAACCTCTCACATTAAATGCTGGTCTTAATTTAGCTAATACTTCAGAAGAGGTTCCTTCACGAACACCCTCATCTTGAGAGAAAGTAAAATTCTTCTCTTCTAATTTATTGTTTGAGTTAACCGAACGTAGCGTTACATCAACTGGAACGATTTCGTCTACAAAACGCCCTTCTTTAATAGCCGCTGCTGCGCGCAGATGACTACGTACCGCAAAAGCATCTTGATCTTCTCTTGAAATACCGTAGCGATTGGCAACTTGCTCAGCAGTATGCCCCATACCCATATAATACTCTGGTGCATTTTCTACTAATCTACTATTTAAACGAGCAACATGCCCTCCCATTGGAAGTAAACTCATTGATTCTGCTCCGCCTGCAATTATAGCTTCAGAATGACCTAGCATAATTCGTTCACTTGCATAAGCAATACTTTGTAGACCTGAAGAACAATAACGGTTCACTGTAATTCCTGGAACTGAATGCGGTAATCCAGCTAGTGCTCCAATATTACGCGCCATATTAAATCCTTGCTCGGCTTCCGGCGATGAGCAACCAAAAATGATATCATCGATTGGACCATCATAATTTCCCGCACGCTTTAATGTTTCTTTTACAACTAATGCCCCTAAATCATCCGGACGTACTGTTGCTAGTGATCCTTTTTTCGCCTTACCTACAGGTGTTCTCGCACCCGCTACAATAACAGCTTCTCTCATGTTCTTCCCTCCATCTTTCGATTAATTACGTAACGGTTTTCCTTTTACAAGCATGTGTTGCATACGAGCTTGAGATTTCATTTCTGAAATTAAACTTAAAAATGCTTCACGTTCAATATTTAATAAATACTCTTCGTCTACTAACGTTCCAAATGGCACTTTTCCACCTGCAATGACATACGCTAGTTTCTTAGCAATTGTTAAATCATGTTCACTAATATAGCCAGAATAGTACATTGAGTTTGCACCAGCTAATAATGTTGCATAACCAGACTCACCAACTACTGGTACTTTCTCACGAATTGGCGCGCTATAACCTGCTTCATATAACTCAAGTACTCGTTGTTTTGCTTCATAAATTAAGTGATCTGCATTAAATACTTTGCGATCATCATGATTTAAGAATCCATTTTCAAATGCTTCTTGAGCAGAAGTCGATACTTTTGCCATTGCAACAGTTTCAAATACTCGATTTGCAAGACTTTGCAAGTCAAACTCAACACCTTCTGGGAACTGTTTTAATTGTTTAATATAAAGCTCTTTACTACCGCCCCCACCTGGGATTAAGCCTACGCCAACTTCAACTAAGCCCATATAAGTTTCAGAAGATGCAACTACGCTAGCAGCTGGTAAACAAATTTCAGCACCGCCGCCCAGTGTCATACCGTAAGGAGCTACAACTACCGGTTTATCTGAGTACTTAATTTTCATCATTGCTTGTTGGAATCCTTTAACAACCATTTCAATTTCAAAATAGTTGTCATCTTGCGCCTCCATTAAAATCATTGCTAAATTAGCACCGACGCAGAAGTTCTTAGCTTGATTACCAATAACTAAGCCTTTATAATTTTTTGAAACTTCATCAACTGCGAAGTTAACCATTTGCGTAATATCCATGCCAATTGCATTGCTCTTTGTATGGAATTCTAAACATGCAACTCCATCTCCAAGGTCAATTAAACTCGCACCTGAATTTTGTTTAATAATTCGACCTTGTTCTTTTAAAACACTTAATTTAACTTCTTTATCATTTCTTACTAGCTCTTCAAATTGGCCATTATGATAGAAGCTAGTCACTCCATTGTCGTTTTTATAAAATGTTTCGTTACCACTATCGATCATATTCTTAACCCAGTTCGGTACAGTTAAGCCTTCGCTTTCCATTCGTACGACTGATTTAGACACACCAATTGCATCCCAGATTTCAAATGGTCCTAAATCCCAGCCAAATCCCCACTTCATTGCTTGATCAATTCCGACGATGTTATCAGAAATTTCACCAGACAATTCAGCTGAATAGACTAATACCGGGCTAATAATGCTCCATAAGAAATTACCAGCACGATCATCAGCGTATACAAGCGCTTTCAACTTATTCGCTAAACCTTTAATTTGCTTGATGCTTTCAGTTGAAGCTGTTTTCAAGCTTTTTCTTTCTCCATATTCAAATGTGCTTGGATCTAATTCTAAGATTTCTCTACCTTGCTTTAAGAAAAATCCTTGCCCAGACTTACTTCCAAGCCAATTACGATTAGCCATTTCTTTCATAAATTCTGGAACTTTAAAAACTTCTTTCTCTTCGCCTTCTACTAGCTCATAAACATTGTTTGCAACATGGATAAATGTATCTAGTCCAACTACGTCCAATGTACGGAATGTAGCACTAGAAGGACGCCCAATCATTGGACCAGTAATTGAATCAACTTCTCCAACACTGTATCCGCCTTTTAGCATTTCTTGTACAGTTACAAGTAATCCGTAAGTTCCGATACGGTTTCCAATAAAGTTTGGAGTATCTTTTGCTAATACAACGCCTTTACCTAAAACGTCTTCTCCAAAACTTTTCATAAATGTAAGTACTTCTTCAGATGTATGTTTAGTAGGAATAACTTCTAATAATTTCAAATAACGTGGTGGGTTAAAAAAGTGAGTGCCTAAGAAATGTTTCTTGAAGTCATCTGAACAATCTTCAGACATTGCTTCAATTGAAATACCTGATGTATTTGAGCTCACGATTGAGCCTGGTTTGCGGTATGCATCAACACTAGCTAATACTTGTTTTTTAATGGCTAAATTTTCAACAACTACTTCAATAATCCAGTCAACTTCGCTTAAACGACTCATGTCATCTTCAAAGTTACCTGCTTGAATTAACGTTAAGTTTTTCTTAGATGCAAGAGGAGCTGGCTTTTGTTTCAATAATTTCTGAATAGCCGTTTGACTAAATCGATTACGAAATTCTTTGGAGTCAGTAGAAAGACCTTTTGCAGCATCTTCCTTAGATAGTTCTCTTGGGACAATATCAAGTAGTAATGTTGGAATACCTATGTTTGCCAAGTGTGCAGCGATACCAGATCCCATCACACCAGAGCCGAGTACAGCGGCTTTTTTAATTTTTTGGATCATATGCATTTCTCCTCCTCATATCTTGAATGAATACTCATTCACTTTCTGGATAAAACAATCCATTATCAATGAGCCCTCTTCTTCCACTATATGATAAATTCTTATTTTTCGCAATAAACAAAAAGTTCAAATTAATAAAATTTTATTTATGATGTAAAATCCTTCCTCTGCTTTTTTTATCACACTCCATTTTTTACTAATAAGTTTATTTAAATAGGTTAGTCTAAGAAATGGAGGTGATAAGATATGAAACGTGAAAGAAATCCATCAAAGGGTGGAGTTAGTGCAGCAAGTGTTCAAGGTAATGCAAGTCATGGAGATCAAAAAGAAGAAAAAGGTAGACAAAGTAACAATCAGCAGTACGGTAAAAAAAATATGGGTCAGTAAGCTTTTTTCACTCAAGTTTAATATTAAAACTAGGACCTCGTGTCTAAAGCAATTATAAGAATAATGTTGTTTTACTAATAACTACTTATCACAAAAATCCTGTATAAAGAGAAAAAGGCTGACTAAAAAGGATCCTCACTCAATCCTTTTTAGTTAGCCTTTAATTTTAAAATTATTTACTAAACATACCTTTTAATACGAACGCAACGTTTGCAGGACGTTCTGCAAGACGACGCATGAAGTATCCGTACCAGTCAGTACCATAAGGAACATAAACTCGCATATTATAGCCTTCTTTAACAAGCTCTAATTGACGCTCTGTACGAATTCCGTATAACATTTGGAACTCAAATTGATCGTTTGGAATATTATGTTCTTTTACTAATTGTTTTGTATACTCAATCATTGCTTCATCATGTGAAGCGATTGCAGTAAAGTTGCCGTTTAATAAGTGCATTTTAATGATTTTTTTGAAGTTTTCATCCACATCTTTTTTCTCTGGGAATGCTACTTCAGCAGGCTCTTTATAAGCACCTTTTACTAAACGTAAATTTGGTTTTAAGCTGTTTAAATCTGTAATATCGTTTTCAGTTCTGTATAAATAAGCTTGGATAACTGTTCCGATATTATCGTACTCAGATCTTAATTGCTTAAAGATACGAATTGTTTTTTCACAACGAGTGAAATCTTCCATATCAATTGTAACGAATACACCATTCTTTTTAGCTGCCTCTAAAATACGACGCATGTTTGATAAAACTAACTCGTCAGAAATATCAAGACCCATAGAAGTCATTTTTAGAGAACATTGTGAATTTAATTTTTCTTTTCCAATCGCTTCAATCGCTTCGATACAGTGATCAGCCATTTCATTTGCTTCTTCAACCGTGTCAACGAATTCCCCAAGATAATCAATTGTTACTTTTAAATTCTTTTTATTTAAGTCCTGAATAACTTTTGTAGCTAAATCGATTGTTTCGCCTGCAACAAAACGTCCTGCACCAAATCTTAGGCCATATTTTTTAGCCATTTTAGTCAAAAACTTATTTTTAGACATAAATAAAAAAGCATTCTTCATAACTTGTTCCATTACTCTACCCCCAAAATTAAACTTTACTTTTCTCTATATATATTACTAATGTATCATCTATTGAAATTTGTTAAAACAATTATTTAATAATTTGTCGAATTTTGTTTATTGAAAAATGTATGCCCTTACTTAATATTATATTATCATAATTTATATATGCCGTCATCTTTGAAAATTATGGATAAATATTATTGCTTATTTTTGTTAGCCATAGCTTCTCTATGCTGGTCATTTAACGTTTTAATCTCTTTAATTAAATTAACAACCTCATCTTTTGCTTGAGGATATGTTTCGTTCCAATGTTTTACTAATGCGGGCATTGATTTTGATATGTATGTATACATAACCCACTTTTCCACTTTTGCTTGTTTTTCCTCAGACCAATCTCCTAATAACAATTCCGTATATTTTTTTAGTAACGCATCAAATTTTGCTTCAAATTCATTTTCCAAACGAAATCACCTCTCCATATAATTATTAATTTTCAACATTCTAATTTGAATCTTTCCTTTTTTACCTAAACCTGTTTACTATGAAATTATATTATATCTTCAACCAGTTTTAAGGTGATTATTTAAAAATGTAAAGTAAAAATAATAAATAGTATCTAACTTGTTCAATTTCATAATTTGTTCATAACTTCACAAACTTATCGTCATATTTTCTTTGTATACTATGAATGTGTTAATCAAAGAGCGCATAGGGAGTGAAACCATTTGGAACGAGATAGTATCCAATATTGTATTGATTTAGCTCTTAAAAAAAAGAAAATACTAGATCAAAGCTTATTTAAATATTTAACTCGTGCTGCCTTAGCATCTATTTATATAAGCTTTATTCTCATTGTCTGTTTAAAATTAGCTGAATTATTTAGATTGCAAAATTCACCATTTTCATCTGTAGCTTATCCACTCGTTTTCTCTACAGCATTAATTATGATTATTTATGGTGGTGGAGAATTATTTACTAGTAATACGATGTATTTTACCTTCTCAACATTAGCTAAAAAAACTTCAAAACTAGATTTAGTAAAAAACTGGATTACATGTTATTCAGGTAATATTATTGGAGCATTTATTTTTGCGATCATTTATTTTTTAACAGGTTTGGCAAAAGACTTTCCCGCCGATCATTTTTTAACAGGTGTAGTTGACCATAAAATTCACGCATCATTTTTCCACTTATTTTTTAAAGGTATTTTATGTAATTGGCTTGTCTGTCTTGCTTGTTTCTTACCGACTAGATTTAAAGATGATTTAGCAAAAATGTTACTGATTTTTTTATTAGTATTTGCTTTCTTCTTCTCTGGTTATGAACACAGTATCGCAAATATAGCTGTCTTTACATTATCCTATATTATGCCTCATAATGTAGCCTTTACATTTGGTGATGTATTGCATAATTTAATTCCAGTTACACTTGGAAATATAATTGGTGGATCAGTTGGTGTCGGAATGGCATATTACTTCTTGAATAATGAACAAAAATTAGAAGTAAAAGAATTTAAACGTGCTTCATAAGACTAATCGACCTGTCTTCTTTTTTTTGAAGACGGGTTTTTTCGTGCAAATCTAATTTTATTATGGTAATAATGATTTTATAATGAAAATTTTTCCTTTTATGGTGGTGTGAAATATGAAATACAATCATTTTGTTCGGTTTATCATGTTCATTTCATTGCTTTGTTTTCTTTTATTATCATATGGCTTCGTAAAAGGTGCTTATTCAGTTTTAAATCCTCAAAAAAGCAAACTTATCGTGAATAATAATACACAGAAAAATAATCAAAATGACATTGTTCACAAAAACAATAAACTGAAGATTGTTGCATTAGGAGATTCACTTACGCGTGGTGTCGGGGATGATGAAGGAACAGGTTATGTAGGAAGATTAAAAACCATTCTACAAAAAGAGTATAAACAACCAACAACGATCACGAATTTAGCTGTTAGTGGCGCAAAAACATCAAATTTACTTAACGATTTAAAGAAAAAAAATATACAAGAAACGATTGGCTCAGCGGACATAATCGTACTTTCCATAGGAAGTAATGATTTATTTCCTGGCGCTAATCAATTAAACGAAGAATTTTTAAAGACATATCGACCAGATGAAAAAACGTTTAAAAATAATCTACAATCAATCTTTAAACTAATACGTCAAAAAAATCCTACAGCTTCTATTTATGCGTTTGGTTATTATAACCCATTTCATAATGTTCAAGGTTTAGATGCATCGTCAAGCTTTGTATCTAGATGGAACAATCTACTTGAATTATCGGTACTTCAAACGAATAATGCATACGTCATTCCAACATTCGATTTATTTTTTAACGAAGAAAAGAAATATTTGTACACTGACCAATTTCATCCGAACAAAGACGGTTATATTGAAATGTCAAATCGTTTAACTAGTAAAATAGGAAGTCAGCTTCGAGGTGCGTCGAATGAATAAAGTTCTTAAATTAGAAGGTGTTACAAAGAGCATTAAAGGAAAAGTACTAGTCGATAACGTTTCATTTGAAGTTAATGAAGGTGAAGTATTTGGCTTTCTTGGTCCAAATGGAGCTGGAAAAACAACAACTATTCGAATGTTAGTCGGATTAATCAAACCAACAAAAGGAACAATTGAAATCGCTGGTTATCCAGTTAAGACTCATTTCAAAGAAGCAATGCGACAAATTGGATGTATTGTAGAAAATCCAGAATTATACGGTTATTTAACTGGATGGGAAAATCTTAATCAATTTGCGAGAATGTTAGGCATTAGAGATGATAAGAAAATAAGTGAAGTCGTAAATTTAGTAAAATTAACCGATCGAATTCATGAAAAAGTAAAGACGTATTCACTCGGAATGAAGCAAAGATTAGGAATTGCCCAAGCGTTACTTGGAGGCCCTAAGCTTCTTATTTTAGATGAACCTACTAATGGACTAGATCCAGCCGGTATTCGTGAATTACGTGAATTTATTCATATGCTTGTAAAAGAGCAAAATATAAGTGTTTTTATTTCAAGCCATTTATTAAGTGAAATCGAAATGATTTGTGATCGCGTAGGAATTATAAATAAAGGGAAAATGGTTAGAGTTTCAACAGTAAAAGAATTAGTAAAAGAAGCTGCTGAAAGAGTTGAATGGCGAGTTTCTCCAATACAAAAAGGGCTAGATTTATTAAAAAAGGATTCTACGATTCAAGATATCTTGGTAAAGGATGAGCTTATACTGTGCAGAATGTCGCCGCTCAAAATAAATGAGGTCATTCAACAATTCGTAGCAGCAGATGTGCAAGTAAATGGCGTTAAAACAATGTCTGAAACATTGGAAGATTTATTCATGGAAATGACTGGAGGCGAAGTTCGTGGCTGAACTAATAAGACTCGTCTTTAACGAAATTGAAAAAATGGTAAGGAAAAGAAGAATACTTGTTATCTTTTTCATTTTAGCAGTGCTAATCCCTATTTTTGTTTATGCTCAACTGCAGCAAACTGAAGAAACGATTAAAAGACTTGGTACTGATAATTGGAAAGTAGCACTTCAGCAAAAAATAGTCGACCAACAAAATAGATTAAACTCATCAGGAATACCTGAAGAATGGAAAAGTTGGTTAAAGGTTCAAATTGATCAAGAGCAATATTATTTAGATAACGACATAAATCCTACCACACCTGGAGCACCTACATTTATACGAAAATTAATTGAACAAAGTATTGGGTGGCTTCTTCTACCTTTATTGGTCATGGTCATCACAATCGATATTATATCTGGTGAGCGAAGCGACGGTACGATAAAAATACTACTAACCCGTCCTATCAAAAGATGGAAGGTCTTACTTAGTAAATACATATCCATTTGTTTATTAATCTCTTTTCTTCTCGTTCTATACGGCGTATTGGCATATGTCGTTTCAGGATTTGTTTTCAGCTTTAAAGGCTGGACAGTACCTGTGTTAACAGGATTTGTCATTAAAAATAACCAGCTACTAACTGATTCGGTTCAACTGATTCCCCAATGGCAATACATCATAATGGCCTTTGGACTTGCTTGGTTTGTTTGTATAATAATTGGAACTCTTTCATTTATGGTATCCGTATTAGTTCGAACTACACCCGCTGCAATGGGCATTATGCTAGCCGCATTAATAACAGGAAGCGTTCTAAGCGGACTAGCTACATCATGGTCAGGAGCAAAATACTTCTTTAGTGTAAACCTTGGACTAACTGACTACTTAGCCGGTCAACTCCCTTCCATTGAGGGATTAAACATGCACTTCTCTCTTATGAATTTATCGATATGGGGAATTTCAGCATTATTAATCTCTTTCATCGTATTTATTAAGCAAGATATGAATTAAATAGAACGGGGATTGAAAAGTTTAGATTCTTTTCAACCCCCTTTCCTTTTTTATCCACCTTAATCCTTTCCTCCTCTCCCTGACCTTAATGGCTCAACATGAATGTGAGTATATTGAATACCATGTTGTTGGCTTAAAATCATTTCGATTTGGTCTGTGATGCCGTGACTTTTACTCACATCTATTCCGCCGTCTACTTCAATGATTACATCTGCAATTGTTGTATTCCCGTACATTCTTGCTCTTAAATCTACTACTTTATGTACACCTGGCACTTTATCAACTGTTTCAGTAAAAAGATTCATTTCTTCTGGATCGAATCCATCCGTTAATAGGAGAGTTGCATCATAAAAAATCTCCCATGCTGTTTTGCAAATAATGACACCTACTAAAATGGCCGCAATTGGATCGATAATAGGAAAACCAATCGAAGCACCTAAAACACCAATCGTCGTTCCGAAGCTAACTAATGCATCGGAAAAATTATCTTTTGCTGATGCCTCAAGCCCTTTACTCTTCGTTCTCTTAGCAACTTTATTATTATAAAAGTAAATGCCAAACATAAAAATTCCAGAAGCAAATGCCACTACAGCTGCTAGTCTATTCGGTGTCTCATATTCTCCTACGAATAGTGATCTTATATTTTCAATAATAACCTGTAAACCAACCGACATCATAATAAAAGACGCAATTAGAGTAGCTATTTGCTCTGCTCTTGAATGTCCATAAGGATGATCTAAATCTCTTGGTTTTCTTGCGATTCTTATACCGATCAAAACAGCCAAAGTCGCACCAATATCAGTCACATTGTTAAGCCCATCAGCTAAAAGAGCACTAGAATTTGTATAAAAACTAACAAGTACTTTTACACTCGCAAGAACTAAGTAGGAAATAACACTTAAAAAAGCAGCAATGTCTAATTGCTTTTGAAGATTTTTATCCATGAATTCACCCCGCTCTAATAAAAAATCATATGGCCTTATCATACCCATAATGCAATTTTTCCATTTTAAGTAAAAAAAAACAGATTTGAATAATCAAATCTGTTTTTTCTTATCATACCTCTTTCATTAAAGTGGCTTTGGATTATAGCTTGATCCAGTTAAATCTGTTAAGTCACAAACCGTTTGCCATAATTCAGGATAAAATTCAAATCTTACAGCACGTTCTAAAGCTTCTGCTGGTACTCCTTTTAAGCTCTTCGTATTCATACCAATCATGCGGCGAACAAGTTGAATATGTTGTCTGCGGAATGATTGGAATCTTTCATCAAAGCAAGTTAATTCTTGCATTAATTGGAATAACTCAAAGTTTTTAGCTGCATCTTGATGTAATTGAACCGGTGTAAGTAAATTTTCATCTAATAAATCTTTAAAAGGCTGCCAAAGTGTTGGACCTAATTTTAAGATTTCATTAAATCCTGGAGAATCTTGACCGCTTCCTCTTCCTAAAGCTAAACGAATAATATGATAGTCACTTGGACTTACTAGTTTTACCATATCAAAAACTGCTGGTAAATGTACTAGGTGATTATTAATTCGTTGTAAATGATGTGTTGCTTTTGTAACCTCTTTTGCACGCATATGTTTATCTGCAAAATGAATAGATTGGATGATTAATTTAAAATGTAACTCGGCAATTTGATGAACCGTTTGAAATGTTAATTCATCTGGACAAAATAATTCTTCGTCAGGTTTTTGTAAACTTAATAATTCTTCTGTTCGAATATACTTCTCGTAATCTGTCAGTTTTTTTTGCTCTTGTGTCATTTCCCTTTTCCCCCTAAACTAATTTACGTAAAACTGCTCGTACAGGACTACCATCTGCATCTGTTAATGGTAGTGGTAATGCAATAAGCTCATACTCACCTGGAGTTACATTTCTTAAATCAATCGATTCGAGAATATGAATACCGGCATGATGAAGAGCATGATGTGCTTCAAGCTCCTTACTATCAAGTGGGTCTACTGAAGGTACATCTACTCCAACTAATTTAACGCCTTTTTCATGTAAAAACTCTGCTGCATCCTTTTCAATGTGTGGAATTCTCTCTGGGAAAACGCTATCATTTTTCCATGAATTTGTTTTAATTAATAAACGTTCTACACCATCGAATCGAAAAGCTTCTAAATCCGACTTTTTAATGCAATCTACTTCAATCAGTTCGATTACTTTTGCAATCCCTACATATAAATTAGGATCTAAATCTATGACTCTCTTACCATTTTCATCAAAATGAAATGGCGCATCAATATGCGTTCCTGTGTGAGTACTTAAAGTTAGCTTCCCAACATTAACGGAGCCACTTTCCTCTTTTGTCCAGCTCAATTGAAATGAAAAATTTGTATCACCTGGCCATACAGGCATACCATTTTCCAGTCTTCTTGATATATCAATTAATGTCATTTGGCATACCCTCCTAAGCGATGATTTCTCTTTCATTCTTAAACTGTTCATATTGTTTCTCAACCATGATTTTTTTTAAGATTTGTACACTATTCCAAACATCTACATAAGAAGTATAAAATGCGATTGGTGCTAATCTGATTACGTTAGGTGCTCTAAAGTCTGGAACAATCCCATTTAACTTTAATGCTTTACAAATCCTTGCAGCGTCATCATGTTCAAGACAAACATGTCCACCTCTATTTGAATCCTCGTGTGGATTACCAATTGTAAAACCTAAGCCACTTAATTCTTCATTGATTAAACTCATTAAATAAGCTGTACTGTGTAAAGACTTTTCGCGAATTCTCTCAATTGTAGCTTCTTTATACATTTCAAGTGAGCCAACAAGCGGTGCCATGCTTAAAATATGCGGAGTACCGATTTGATAAGCACCAACTGTATCAGACGGAACAAATTCATGCTTCATATCGAACTGCTTTTCTTTATTTGAACCGAACCAACCAGCTAATCCAGGCATTGTCCCTAAATGCTTTTCGTGAACGAATAGGCTTCCTACTCCACCAGGTCCACTATTTAAATATTTATAATTACACCAATAAGCAAAATCCACATCCCATTCATGGAACTGATGAGGAATTGCGCCAACAGAATGACATCCATCAAAACCAATTATTATTCCACGCTCATGTGCAGCTTTTGTTAATCTTTCTATATCTAATAATTGACCGCTTCGATATAACACAGTAGGAAGAATAATTAATGCAATTTCATCAGTCATTGCTTCGATAATATCTTCTTCTCTAATTGTTCGACCATCACGGCTTTTAACTTGAATTAAGTGAGTTGCTGGATCAAAGCCCTTTAATTTCAATTGACTTTGAATAGCATAAATATCTGACGGAAAGTTTAATTCATCCGCTAATATTTTCGTTTTTTGACCATTTGGGTGATAAAAAGATGCAATTAATTGATGAAGATTTGAAGTAGTCGAACCAGTTACGATCACTTCATTCTCTTTTGCCCCGACTAACGGTGCACTTAATGCTCCCAATTTTTCTGCAAAATAATACCATGGATGATCGCCCTGCATCCATCCATCGATTGCAAGTGTCTTCCATGAATCTAATAAATCTAGTAAACTTTGTTCTGCTCTTTTTGAAAGAAGTCCTAGCGAATTTCCATCTAAATAGATAGTACCTGGTTGTAAGTAAAACTCATCTCGATAATTTGATAATGAATCTTTTTGATCTAGAAATTCTGCAAATTCTTTTGTTGGTTGAAACATCCCCCTGTTTTACCCCCTTGCAAGAAATAACCTACTATATTAAAGGTATTGCGATTAATAATATATGTCAATATTTTCTGAATATAATATTTAATAAAAAAAGTGTCAATTAATCCAAAATATCCCTATCTTAGATTTTGACACAATTTCTTCTTCTATTTAATTGCTTTTCCCTACAAATGTAGGTCCCGTTTCTTAAACGAAACAAACGTGACAATCGTTAATATAATAATTAATCCGATCGAAATAGTTGTATAAATACCGTCAAATCCTCCACCATACATAATATCTTTCGCTTCAAAATACTTAAACGGTGTAAAATATTTCAAGCCTTCAATCTGCTCATTTAAATCAATTGCGATTGATAATATAAATGTGATTAATAGAATCCCAGTTGCATAAGAGGCAGCCTTTTTGGAATTTTTACAAACTGCAGCTATAGCCGAACCTATTACTAAAAATAATAGCTGTAAAATAAACATCCCGACCATTACCACTGCTATATCGCCATTTACATTCTCACCTTTACTATACTTTCCTACTATTAGTACACTTGATATCCACGTAATACCGTTAAAAATAAGGATGTTTACTAGAGCACTCATTAATTTAGAAGTTATGATCTTAATTCTAGAAATAGGTTTTACAAATAAAAACTCAGCTGTTTTATCTCGCTCTTCTTTAGCAATTATATTAGCGCCTAGCATTGCCGCGTGAATCGTTGCCATTAAATATAAATATAAAACTAAGATGCCAAAATATCCGCTTGCCTTTGATAAATCTAGTGCTCCTGAGCCCATGATCGCTTGAAGGGATTTCGGCATTTGATTAAAAAGGTCAGTTATTTGGCCATTGGAAGCTGTAGCTTTATATTTCGCCATTCCGCTACCTACTAAAAAAACAATTCCGATACACCAAAAAATAATCGATTTTCGATATGTCTTCATTTCTCTTAAAAATAGATTCATTTCCACCCTCCCTTTCCTTTAAGTTATACCGCGTGAATATCTCTTTTCTTATAAATCATATAGCTTGCAAAGATTGAAACGATGATTATCCCAATTGACATAATCAAAAATTGTGATTCAAATTTCGAATGAGCAATGATATATCTCGGTTCAAAATATTTAAAAGGTGATAGAAAACGTTTGACATTGCTTTCGTCTGTAGCTACTACCATACCAATTACGAAAAAACCAAAAACAATCGCAAGAGAAATTGATAGTACCGCTTTGATCTTTGGAAATACAACTGATATTAAAATACCGATTCCAAAAAATAGTAATTGTGTAATAAACAACGATACAGAGAGTAATATAATTGACTTACTACTATAATTCGCTGTTTTTACGTGCTGAGCCATCATCATAGTTGCGACTAAATAAAATATATTTGTAATCGCTAAAGAAACCATACCGGCAAATATCTTTGAAGTCATAACTTTTGTTCTAGTTACTGGTTTTGTTAGAAGAAAATCAGCTGTTTTTTCACGTACTTCCTTTGAAATAATTGAAGTACCTAGAATCATGGCCTGAATCGCTCCACAAAGAGAAATATAAATAAATACATAGGAATAAAATCCTAAAACATTTCCAAAACTCTCAATTTCAAGTCCAAGTGCTTTTCTTACCCCTTCAGGATAACCTTCTAACACTTTTGAGAATTCTACATAGTCCTTTGCAATTGCTGGAAATAAAGATAAGAAAAAAACGACGATTGCCATTAAAGAAGCTGTCCAAATAAAGGTGGATTTCCGATAAGCTTTTAATTCATGTAAAAAAATATTCATTGCTTATTAGGCCTCCTTTTCATAATAATGTAAGAAAATTTCCTCGAGGTCAGGCTCTTCAATCCACAAATTTTCAATTTCGATTTCTGCTATTTTCTTTAAAACTTTATTTATATTGCCTTTAAAAATAAAGCTAATCGTTTTCCCTTTGATTTCAATATTGTTTACCCCCGGCATATTGAAGTAATTTGGATCCAGTCTATTTTGAATATCTACTTTAAATCGTTTGTAATTATTTTCTTGTAATGTACTTATTTTTTCTACTGTCACAATCTTACCTTCTTTAATAATTGCAACTC
This sequence comes from Bacillus sp. AFS029533, assembly GCF_002585125.1. NCBI lineage: Bacteria > Bacillati > Bacillota > Bacilli > Caryophanales > Bacillaceae > Bacillus > Bacillus sp. AFS029533. The sequence continues at coordinate 76,416 of NZ_NUQC01000014.1, forward strand.
GATCACATAAACGCTGAACTTCACTTAAAATGTGAGATGAAAATAAAATCGTTGCTCCTTTTTTGTTTTCCTCCTCTAATAAGTCAAAAAATCTTTGTTGCATTAAAGGGTCAAGACCACTTGTCGGTTCATCCAATATGATTAACTTCGGTTCATGAAGTAATCCTTGGACAATCCCTACCTTCTTTTTATTACCTAAAGATAAATCATCAATTTTCTTCGTTAAATCGAGGTCCATTACTTCAGCTAATTCTTTTATTCGTTTCGTGCAATCTTTTTTATAAAAACTAGCTGAGTATTTTAATAAATCCATTACTTTCATATTGTCATAGTAAAAAACTTCAGATGGCAAATACCCGATATCTTTTTTAATTTCTGGAGCAAACTGTATACAGTCCTTTCCAAATATTTTAGCATTACCACTCGTAGGATAAATTAACGAAAGTAAAGTTCGAATTGTAGTTGATTTACCCGCACTATTTGGACCAATGAATCCGAATATTTCTCCCTCTTCTATATTGAAGCTTATATCTGTGATTCCCCTTGAATTGCCATAGGTCTTCGTTAAATTATTAATTTCAATCGCGTACATAAATGAACCTCCCGCTTTGTTTTGAAATATTTCGTTATGATTATTACAAAACTAGTATATACCTCAATTCTAAAAAAGAGAATATGTTTTGAAATAATTTTAATAAAATATTTCAAAACATGATATACTATTGTATAGATAATGACGGAGGTATCGATATTTGGACGGTTATAAAAAACGAACTCTGCAGAAAATGGAGAGCATTGAAAAAAGTACAACTAAATTATTGTCATTACCATTAAATGATATAAAAATAGCAAATATTGCAAAGTTAGCGAATGTATCACAAGTATCAATTTACAATTATTACGGTAGTAAAGAAGCCCTACTGAAAGCTACAATTATTCGATTAATGGATCATCAATACGAAGAAACAAAACAAATGCTTTCAAGTGATATTCCTTTTAATGAAAAAATTAAGGAATTATTTATTCGTAAGAAAAACGGTCTTGATATCATTAATCTTGAGATGTTTACAGCATTAATGAAAAAAGACCCTGAACTTCAAGAATTAGTTTTAGATTTTACAATGAACAAATCATTCAAATTGCTGATTTCCCTAATCGATGAAGGACGTTCACTAGGTTTAGTTCGAAATGAGGTTCAAAACAAAACATTATTAATCTATATCCAAGTCTTGAGCCAGGCTTTTTTAAATATGGACCAAACAACCTCACAATATATCCAACAAAAAGAAGTAGTAGATGAAATTATGAATATATTCTTATATGGATTACTAAAGCAAGAGGACTAAAATAGAATAGTTATAAAAAAAGGCATCTTTGCTTAGGCAAAGATGCTTTTCTATTTGGAATATTCTTCTAGGTAAACCTTATCCATAGATTTGTATTATCTTACACTCTTTGTTCATACAATGAATTACTTATCTATATTTTAAACTCTTGGAGGAGTATATGCGCAAAACTATTCTATGGCTTAAAGAAAATTGCGATGAAATTAAACGTGGCCTAATTGGTGGATTTACTATTTTTAGTCTAGCTGTTATTTTTTCCACAACAGATTCATCTGTAGAATACAACCAAAACGCATGTCTAAAATGGGAGTATAACAAATCTGCACAAGTCAACGTCTGCTCGATTTATAAAACATCTAATACTAACACCATTCCATACGGTTCAATGGTGAAGGAAAGATAAGAATAGAAAAAGGATAAGGCATGCACCTTATCCTTTTTCTATTGCCCAGCTACGTCTCTCTTCTTAAAGAGCTCTCCAGCAGTAACAAGAAATAACAAAATATAAATGACCAGTACTGCTATAGAAAATTCAATTCTCATACCGTTTTCTATATTAATCCCCTTTGTGTAAACCGTTAAATCAGTGTGCATAAATGGTAAGAACTTAGACCAGCTTTTCTCTCTTAATAATGTTCCTATCCCATCGGAAGTTGCTAGTAGGATTATGCTTATTAATAAAGAAATACTGCTTGTCCTTAAAACAGTTGATAAGAAGTAAGCAACGGCAACAAAGAACAAGTATGGTAGTAAATTTATTAAATAATCGTTTAATAAACTTGGTAAAATACCTTGCTCTACTACATGGTTATTTACATATTGTAATACCGGTTGAGCACTAAAATTTAAGCCATTTAATGCACTACCTATAATAAATGAGTAGATGATGATTGCAAAAGAAAAAATGAAATATAAGATTACCAAACTCAAAAATTTTGCATAATAGATCATTCGTCTTGTTGATGGTTTAACGAGCAAGAAATTAATCGTTTTCCATTGATGCTCTTTTGACATCATATTACTTGCAAAATAAATAAGAAGGATTCCAATAAAGTTCGTTACGATCGCACCTTTTTTCATAAAGTCCAACACAGTGTGTTGTTGAATTGGTGAAATATTATGCGCAAGTCGATACTTATTAATCTCATATGTCTCTTTTTGTTCTTTAGCAAATGCTGGTAAGTCTGAAGAGTTTTGCCCTGCTAGTACTTCTTCTATCTTTTTATTTTCTACTTTTAGTTCTGTTCTCCAGTTTTCAGCCTTTGCTGCTCCGCTTTCCTTTTCTACATAATCCCATCTTCCTAGAACAATAATCGGGATAAATAGTAAAATTAACGTTATGACAAAAGATTTTTGGACGAATATTTTACGTAATTCGTTCTCAATTAATCGTATGAAATTACTCAATGACATTTCCTCCTGTCAATTGAATGAACAAATCTTCTAACCTTTCTTTTTTACGAGTTACATAATAAATCTCTATTCCTGCCAGTACCAAATCTTTCATTAGTGAAGGAATCTCTTCTTCATCAATTTCAAAAATAATTGCGCGATCATTAATAATGTCAAATTTGTACTTGTTATCTCTATTTGTAAAACTACTTTCAAAAGCTTTCGTGCTTTTAACGACTATTTCAATGAATAAGTTCTCACCACTTTTATCATTCAGATCAATTGATTCAACGAATTGACCATTTTGAATAATAATTGAGCGATCACAAATCAATTCTATTTCAGATAATAGATGACTAGAAAGTAGGATTGCTGTTTGTTCGACCTCAGCAATACGTTTTAAATAATCACGGATTTCCCTTACTCCAGCCGGATCTAATCCATTAGTTGGCTCATCTAAAATTAATATTGAAGGATTATGTAATAACGCTTGAGCAATTCCTAATCTTTGCTTCATCCCTAAGGAATAGGTTGAAAACTTTTTATGTATGGCATTCGAAAGTCCAAGTAAATCAATAACCTCAAGAACTCTATCCTTTGAAACACCATCTAACATTCGAGCAAAATACATTAGATTTTTATACCCACTATAAAATGGATAAAATGCAGGAGTTTCAATCATTGCTCCGATCTGTTTGATCGATTCTTTAAAGTTTTCCTTAATCGAATTGCCTTGAATATAGATTTCACCACTCGTGATACTCATAAGTCCAACAATCATTCGCATTGTCGTAGTTTTTCCTGAACCATTTGGCCCAAGTAGACCTAAAACTTCACCTTTGTATAATTCAAAGCTAATATCTCTAATAATCTTTTGATTACTAATCGTCTTATTTACGCTTTTTAGCTCAAGAACAATATCTCGATTCATCTTGAGGCCTCCTATATGTGCAATAATCTCTTATTAACTATAAAGTTTTCCCCTTCCTTTTCTGAATAATTAATGCTATTCTCATGGAAGGAATTGAAAGGAGAACTTTATGAAAAGAATACCATATTACTTAGTATTTGGCTCATTTATCCCATATTTATTAATCTTTGCTTTACCCTTTTTACCTGTTTCTGGGAGCTTTAAAGCTGGTCTGATTGCTCTATTAGTTATTCTTGGAGAAGGAATGTTTTGGATTGGTGGAGTATTTGTAGGTAAAGATGTTATGACGAACTATCGTAAAAAATTGAGCCCGGCAAAATGGTTTAAAAATAGAAGAAAGCAAGAAAATTGATGTATAAAGGGATGCTCTCATAAGGAGCCCTTTTTTTTATGCAAAATGTAGGTTGTGGATAGAATGCAACATAATGTTAAATATGTTGATAAAGTTGTGAACAATGTTTATAAAGTAGTCATAAAGTCATTGGATTCAATTTCAGTTGGATTTTGTGTGTTGATAACTAGTGAATTCAGACTGAAAAGGACTGATTTGTATTGAACATTGTTGATAAAGTTGTGAACACTTCGTTGACCTAGTAATCCTTTAAATCTGTAAGAATTTGATTAAATCTCATCATAAAACGCAAAAAACCCACAAACATTGTGGGTACACAAACATTGTTTCAGACTGATTGCAAGTACTTGTCTTTCGAGGCGCGAAGCCTGGTGAGGAGTGGAGTTACCTTAAACGGTAATGAGCACCGCAGACAGGCGAAGCAACGAAGAAAGCGAGCGTTTGTCAACAGTCTGAAAAACTTATTTGCCTTCTAATTGCTTCCATTTATTTTCCATAACAGGTGGCTCATAGTTTTGCATTAGTTTTAGTAGGTCGTCTGCATTTTCTGCAACAACAAATAATGATAGAGTATTTTCGTTCATAAATCCTTCTTTTACAGCATGTTTAAGCAAATCTAACACAGGACTAAAGAAGTTATCAACATTTAATAAACCAATTGGCTTATTGTGGATTCCAATTTGTGCCCAACAAATAATTTCAAATAATTCATCGAAAGTTCCAATTCCGCCCGGCAGTGCAATAAACCCATCGGACATCTCGTTCATTAAAGCTTTACGCTCATGCATTGATTCAGTCTCAATGAATTGCGTTAGTCCTTTATGGGCAACCTCTCCACGAAATAATCCACCAGGCATAATGCCAATGACATTTCCACCTTGTTTTAATACTTCATTTGCGATTTCTGCCATAATCCCTAATCTTGATCCACCATATATTAAATCTATATTATTACTAGCAAATAAGGAACCTAGCTTTTTTGCTTGAAGACTAAATGACTCTCTATTCCCAAGATTTGAACCAGCATAAACACAAATTTTCTTCATAAAATGTCACTTCCTTCGATGTATTTTACTTTATTTTAACATATCTTTCGATTAGGATTGTAAAGATAAAGTTAACCAATTTTTTTAGGAGTTGAAAAAATGAATTTAGGTACCATTGGAACAAGCTGGATTACAGAAAGTTTTATCGAAGCTTCAAAGGATAGTAAATTGCTTAATTTAACTGCGATCTATTCTAGAAATGAAGAAACTGCAAGAGCATTTGCTACAAAGCACAACGCTCCTAAGTTTTTTACAAATATCGAAGAATTAGCAACAAGCCCTGATATTGACGTAGTATACATAGCATCACCGAACTCTTTGCACTATGAACAAAGCATCTTATTATTAAAGAATAAAAAACATGTTATTTGTGAAAAACCAATTTTTTCAACAATTAATGAATTAGATCATGCCTTTAAAGTTGCAGAAGAAAATGGAGTTTATTTATTTGAAGCAATTCGTAACTTCCACTCACCAAATTTTACAGCTTTAAAAGAAGGTCTAGAAAAAATCGGCCAAATTAGAAGTGCTAATCTGCATTATTTACAATACTCTTCTAAATATGATGCATTTCTTAGAGGCGAAAATCCAAATGTTTTCTCTCCCGAATTTTCTGGTGGGGCATTAGTCGATTTAGGAGTTTATCCAATTTATGTAGTGATTGGTTTATTTGGAAAACCAACCTCAGTAAATTACACACCTGTTAAATTGCGTACCGGTATAGATGGTAGTGGAACATTAGTATTAAATTATGAAAACTTTACTTGTAGCATCCAATGCTCTAAAGTCTCTCAATCATATATTGAAAGTGAAATTACAGGTGAAATTGGAACTTTAGTTCTTGATAAACCATCTCCAATTTCAAAAATCACTTTAATTAACCATAAATCTAAGCAACGAGAGTCATTAGAAGTTAGCCAAGTATCAAATGATATGCTGTATGAAATCCAAAATATTACTAGCATAATAAAAGAATCCAATCAAACAGAATATGAAAAATTAAAAGAGCTTAGCAAGCTAGTATTAACAGTAACCGAATCTGCGAGAAAGCAAGGCGGAATTGTTTTTGGAGTTGAAAGAAATTAATAAAAATACCAGTTATCCAATCAGTTGGATACTGGTATTTTTTCTTATTGCTTATTAAGCAATAGTGTTTTCTTCTTAAAAGTCCAAAAAGTAAACCTTGGTTATCAATAAAATAGGCGAAATAACCCATTTGAGGTATAGATTATTTATGTAGAAGCTGATTAAAAAGATTAATCAGCTTTATGATTTTTTAATATACAACAACCCATCCAACCCCTGGCACAAAGTACCATCTTCTACCATTCAGGATATAATATCCTCCATGCCAATAACCTCCTGGTCCAGGAAACCCATGTCCCGGCCCATATCCAGGTCCGTGCCCATGTCCCGGTCCATATCCAGGTCCGTGCCCATATCCAGGTCCATGTCC